>DASZXE010000016.1:0-6997 GCA_035546475.1 Kofleriaceae bacterium | reverse complement strand
GACGAGGGCAGGCGCCGGGGACGGGCGCCTGCGGTTCGCCGATGGACCGGCGCGGAAGAGGGCAGCCGTCGGGGACGGGCGCGTGCGGGTGGCCGATGGACCGGCGCGCACGAGGGCCGCCGTCGGGGACGGGCGCCTGCGGGCCGCCGATGGACCGGCGCGGACGAGGGCAGCCGTCGGGGATGGGCGCCTGCGGGTCGCCGACGGACCGGCGCGGACGAGGGCCGCCGTCGGGGACGGGCGCCTGCGCGTCGCCGATGGACCGGCGCGGACAAGGGGAGGGGTTGGGTAAGGAGCCAAGGAAGCTTGTCCTTGGGGGCGGTGGACCCCGAAGGAGAGAGGGGCGGGGGGCGAGAAGCCATGTGGGACGGCAGCGCCGGCCAGGGCAACGCCGCGAGATCACGGCGCGCGACGGGTGGATCGATGCTTGCTCAGTGTCGGGGCCAGCAGATGAGGAGGCTCCCGTGAACCGCAGCAAGCTCGCCCTCGCGCTCGCCACCGCGCTCGGCTTCGCCGCCTGTGGCGGCAGCGACCCCGGCCCGCTCGACGGCATCGACTCGCTGGTCTTCCTCCAGCGCACCGCCCGCAACGAGACGGGCGACATCTTCCAGTACAGCTCCTACAAGCCGGGCGGCCGGCTGATGAAGCTGTCGCCGCCCACCGCCGACGGCAAGCTCACCGAGCTGTGCTGCTCGCAGCAGGGCAGCGAGTTCGCCGACATCGACATCTCGGCGTACGACCTGTCGTTCGACGCCAAGGAGATCGTCTTCTCCGGGAAGCTGAGCGCGAACACGCGCTACGGCCTCTTCATCCTCCACCTCGACACCGGCGTCGTCGACCAGCTCAACACCGACCCGAACGCCGACTACTTCAACCCGGTCTTCCTGCCGGGCGACAAGATCCTGTTCAACACGAACAAGCTGGTCGAGCCGAACGCGCGCCAGTTCCAGGACGAGTACGAGCGCGGCGTCACCGCCCAGGTCGGCGTGATGAACCGCGACGGCACCGGCGAGGTGCTCGGCGCCCGCAACCTCTCGCACCGCGTGTCGCCGTCGCTGCTGTCGAACGGCCGCGTGATCTTCACCCAGTGGGATCACATGGGCGAGATGAACGCGGGCCACCTGCTCAGCATGAACCCCGACATGACGACCGTCCGCGAGGCGTTCGGCAAGGAGGGGTCGGGCATCACCAACTCGTACCTCAAGGCCCGCGAGATCTCGCCGGGCCGCCTGATCGCCATCGGCACCTCGCGCGACCGCACGCTGCAGTCGGGCGCGCTGCTCGACATCCGCCTCGGCGAGCCGTACGTGAAGGACGGCGACGTCCTCGCCGACCAGAACATGTCGGAGGCGACCGCCAGCTACAAGCTGCTGACGCCGAACGTGCCGCTCGACCGCGAGCCGGCGCCCAACACCGTCGGCCGCTACTACGACGCCTACCCGCTCGACGCCCACGAGACGCCCAACCTGCTCGTCTCGTGGTCGGATGGCCCCGTCGAGTCGGGCACCCTCGGCGCCGCCGGCCTCGACGCCAACTTCGGCATCTACCTGTTCGACTCGGCGCACGACGTGCGCAAGCCGATCTACGACGACCCGACCAAGTGGGACATCTTCCCGCGGCCGCTGGTCGCGCGGGACGCCCCGCCGCAGATCGCGTCGTCCGGCAACCACCAGTTCGGCGGCAACACCGCGCTGCTCGCCGGCACCGACGTCTACAAGTCGTCGATCACCACGTTCGCGCCCGGCTCCGTCTACGGCGTGCGCGTGACCGAGGGCTTCTCGGTCGAGGAAGGCGTGCCGCGCGACTTCGGCCTCACCGAGTTCGAGGGCGCCGCCACGCTCGGCATCGCGCCGGTCGAGGCCGACGGCTCGTTCGCCGCGCTGGTGCCGGCCGGCGTGCCGGTCCGCATGCAGGCGATCGACAAGTTCGGCCTGTCGATGGAGAGCGAGCCCGTCTGGGTCTCCGGCGCGTCCGGCGAGTCGCGCGCCTGCGGCGGCTGCCACGAGAGCCGCACCGGCGTCGTCGTCACCCAGCCCGGCGTCACCCAGGCGATCGCCCGCGGCCCGGTCAACCTGCGCGGCGACAAGACCCGCGCCCAGCGCGTGAGCAACAGCTTCACGATCGCCGACACCATCGGCGTCCCGTGGGACCAGGCGCTGCAGGGCATCTTCGATCGCAAGTGCGTGAGCTGCCACGAGGGCACGCCCGGCCCGGCCAACCCGTCGTGGACGCTGACCGACCCGGTCACCAACGAGAGCTTCACCTGGACGTTCGACCTCCGCGGCGGCGACGCGACCTACGGCGTCGGCGACTTCATGTTCAGCGGCTACTCGCCTTCGCACCTGTCGCTGATGGGCCCGTCGATGCGCGACCTCGAGGACACGGACCTCGTCCTCACCGGCGACACGACCGAGTACATCAAGCCGGGTGACGCCCGCGGCTCCGAGCTGATCAAGAAGCTGAACCCGCCGCAGTTCTTCCCGACCGTCGACATGTCGAAGCGCGCGTTCTCGACGACCGACTTCCCGGCGCACGCCGCGGCGGTCGGCCAGGAGCTCACCGCCGACGAGTACTACCTGCTCGTGCTGATGGCCGACAACGGCGGTCAGTTCTACTCGCGCGAGAACGCGCCGGGCCGCAACTAGTCACCACGGACCCACGGAGCAAGACCATGAAGACCAAGCTTCACACGTCCAGCATCCTGGCCGCGGCGATCGCGGGCATCCTCACCGTCGCCGGCGGCACCGCCCACGCGGGCCGCGGCGGCTCGGCCGAGCGCATCAAGGACGCCATGCAGAGCGGCTCGGTCGACGCGATCGTCGCCGAGGTCGAGCGCGCCGAGCGCCTGACCTGCCCCGGCTGCGTCGAGCCGCTGATGGAGGCGCTCGAGGACAACCGGTACGAGGTCCGCGAGGTCGCCGCGTGGTGGTTCGCCCGCCGCCCGGTGATCAAGGCGCAGCTCACGACCCAGGGCCTCGCCGCGCTGCACGGCAGCGACTCGATCGCGGCGCGCAACGCCGCCGACATGCTCGGCGCGTTCCGTCACCCGCAGGCGGTGCCGGCGCTCAACGTCGCGGTCACCAACCAGGCCCTGTCGGCGGAGGCGCGCGCGGCCGCGGCGAAGGCGCTCGGCCTCATCGGCCACCTCGACGGCAACGCCGGCCTCACCGCGGCGCTCGCCGATCCGGACGCGACGGTCCGCTGGGCGGCGATCGACGCCTGGTCGCTGATCCGCGGCCAGGTCGGAGCGGCGCCGGTCGTGGCCCGCATCACCGACACCGACGCGTCGGTGCGGGCGCGCGCGGCGGCGGTGGTCGGCACGATGCACGAGGCCGGCGCGCTCACCGCGCTCGAGGCCGCCGTCACCGGCGACGCCGATCCGGAGGTGCGGCGCAATGCGGCGTGGGCGCTCGGCGAGCTCGGCGACCCCGCGGCGCGCCCCGCGCTGACCGCGGCGACGACCGACCGCTCGGGCCTCGTGCGCAAGACGGCGCAGGCCTCGCTCGCCCGGCTGTGAGCGAGCGCTCGCGCGAGCGATCGACGATCGACTCGGGCTGTGTGTGGTCTCGTGTGGGGTGCGGGTCTTTCTCCCAGCGGCGCAGCGAGCTGGCCGGGGAGCCGCCGTCGCATCCTGACCCTCGGTGGGCGCACCGCTTGCGCTGCGTGCGCCAGGCGTGACGCTCCTTCCCGTCGACGAGCCGGCCGTTCTCCCCTGGCCGGCTCGTCGCGTTTTCGGAGTAGGATGATGGCCATGCGTCCGTCGACGAGCTTGCTCGTGGTGGGGGCCGGGATCGCGCTGGCGGCCTGCACGGAGCCGCCGCCGGGGCACACGTACTACGAGCGGAACATCCAGCCGATCCTGCTGCAGTCGTGCGCGGGCAACACGTCGGGCTGCCACAAGACCGACCCGAACGACCCGTATCACTTCGCGGCCGGCAACTTCGACGTCACCAGCTTCGCGAACGTGCAGAAGCGACGCGACCTCCTGCAGCGGTTCGGCAGCTACCCGGTGCCGCTGCTGCTCATCAAGGCGGTCGGCGCCCGCAACATCCAGGTCGAGTACGGCGGCGGGTTCGATCCGATGCTCGTCGATCACGTCGGCGGCAACATCCTCGCGCTCGGCTCCGACGCGTACCTGACCTTGCTGTCGTGGACGTCGAACGGCGCCACCGAGAACGGGCTGCCGCCGCCGACGCCGGCGCAGGACGGCGTCGGCCCGTGCTCGACCGCGCTGCCGAGCGGCTTCGATCCGGCGCCGTACCTGGCGAACCCGCACTTCGCGGAGTTCAAGGACCAGGTGATGCCGGTGCTGCAGAGCTGCAACAGCGGCAACTGCCACGGCGCGCCGCAGTCGGACTTCTACATCACCTGCGGCGACGACGACAACCAGCGCGCCTTCAACTTCAGCCAGGCGTGGTCGTTCGTCGACAACCCGGCGCCGCAGTCGCAGCTCCTGCAGGTGCCGCTGGCGATCGCGGCGGGCGGGCTGCAGCACACCGGCGGCGATCAATTCTCGAGCGCGACCGATCCGCGCTACGTCGCGCTCGAGCAGTGGTCGGAGCAGGTCGGCAAGCTCGAGTTCGGCGTCGGCGACGACGGCAAGACGTTCTTCAAGGACCACGTGCAGCCGATGCTCTTGCAGCGCGGCTGCGCGTTCGCCGCCTGCCACAGCCCGATGTCGACCAACGACTTCAAGCTGCGCTCCGGCTCGAACGGCTTCTTCTCGGCGATCTCGCTCGAGCGCAACTACGACCTCCTGCGCGACGAGTTCATGGCGCTCGAGCTGCCCGACCCGCGCCACGGCCGCGCGGTGGCGAAGAACCTGCTGCCGGCCGACGGCGGCATCAGCCACCGCGGCGGCTCGCTGTTCGGCGGCGTCGGCCAGCCGTGCCCCGATCCGTTCGATCCCGCCGACCCGGAGCCGCGGCCGTACTGCGTCATCCGCGAGTGGGCGCGCCTCGAGCGCGGCGCGATGGTGGCGCGCGGCGACGTCGCGCCGATGGCGCCCGGCGACACCGTGCCGCTCGTCTACGTGCAGCGGCAGTCGACGAGCGACCTGGCGGGGCCGCTCGAGTTCGACACCTACCAGCCCGGCAGCGACCTGATGGTCGCCGACGCGACGCTCGGCGCCGACGGCGCGGTCACCGGCGCGGGCGGCAGCCGCTCGCTGCTCGGCGGCTGCGGGGTCGACACCGCGCAGGTCGATGTCCGCGGACCGGACATCCGCTACGACGGGACGTCGGTCGCGTTCGCGATGCGGACGTCGGCGAGCGAGCCGCTCGGCCTCTGGCTGGTGAACGTCGACGGCAGCGGCTGTCACCGGCTGCGGCCGCCGGAGCCGGATCGCAACGGGCTCAAGATCCACGACTTCGATCCGGCGTGGTCGCCCGACGGAACCTACATCGTCTACGCGTCGACGCGCGGCGGCGCGGCGGGACCGACCCGCTCGCGCAAGCGGTTCCTGCCGCAGTCGGACCTGTGGCGGGTGAAGCCGGACGGCACCGGCGACGAGCAGCTCACCTACCTGACGAACAGCGAGGTGACGCCGGCGATGATGCGCGAGGGCCGCATCATCATGACGACCGAGAAGGTGTCGGAGGGCTTCTACCAGCTCTCCGGCCGCCGGATGAACTGGGACCGGACCGACTACCACCCGCTGCTCGCCCAGCGCTCGCAGTCGCCGTACGCCGACCCGAACGACCTGCAGAAGCTGAACCCGTCGGTCGGCTACGGCCAGGCGACCGAGATCCGCGAGGACTCCGACGGCAACTTCCTCGTCGTCTTCTCCGACCCCGGCGCGAAGGGCGGGGCGGGCACGCTGGCGACGTTCAACCGCAGCATCGGGCCGTTCGAGGCCGGCCGCATGGACGACGCCTACCTGAGGTCGGTGAAGTTCCTCGACCCGGCGGCGACCGGCCGCGTCGGCTCGGCGACCGACGGCGCCTACCGCAGCCCGGCGCCGATGCCGGACGGCCGCATCCTGGTCTCGTACGCGGCGGTGCAGGGCGACCTCGGCACGGTCGCCAGCCTCGACTGGGACCTGGTCGCGATCGATCCGGTGTCCGGGATGCGGACGACCTTGATCGGCGGCGCCGGCCAGCAGGTCGAGGGCGTGCTCGGCATCAAGACGCCGCCGCACGCGCCGTACCTGAACCGGCGGCAGCTCGTGTTCGGCGGCGGCATCGACGTCGCCGCGACCGGCGCCGGCCGCGCGAACGTGCACTTCCCGGATGCGCCGATGGTGTTCACGGTGCTGACCGGCAACCTGCGGCGCGGGCGGCCGGTCGACGCGTTCCGCGACGCGACGCAGCTCGCGGTCTACGCCGAGGCGCCGGCGCCGGCGGGCACGACCACCGGCAACACGGCGAGCGGCATCTTCCAGATGCGGACGCTGGTCGGGCGCGCGCCGCTGCGCGACGACGGCTCGACGCGGATCAACGTGCCGGCCGGGGTCGGCGCGGTGCTCGCCCTCGAGCGCGACGACGGCAGCACGGTGGTGACGATGACCGAGGAGCACCAGCTCGCCCCCGGCGAGCAGATCAGCCTCGGCATCCGCGAGGACCTGTTCGACGCGGTGTGCGGCGGGTGCCACGGCTCGGTGTCGGGCAGCGAGCTCGACATCGCCGTGACGCCCGACGCGCTGACCGGCGCCAGCGAGTCGCTGTCGAAGACGGCCGACCCGGTCCGCATCGGCAACTGAGCGCGGCGGCGTCGACGTTGTCGTCGACGCGGGCGCCGGCGTGCAGGGATCAGAGGGTCGGCTCGGCGGAGGCGGGCAGGGCCACCGCGTCGCCGGCCGGGAAGCTCTCGCTCGCGATCAGCCCGCGGCGATCGGTGTAGGTCGCCCACGCGTAGCCGTCGGCGCCGATGACGAAGTAGGGCTCCTCGCGCACCGGCGCATCGTCGACCGCGGGGTCGACGACCTGGAAGACCCGCCACTCGTCGCGCGCCGGCGCCGGCCGGGCGGCGGCGGCCGGATCGGCGGCGGCCCGCACCT
>DASZXE010000015.1:0-7114 GCA_035546475.1 Kofleriaceae bacterium | reverse complement strand
CACCGCGCCAGGAGCGCGCGCGCCCGCTCGCCGTCGACCCCCGCGATCGCGCGCAGGCCGTCGTCGCCCCAGCGCCGCGCGGCGATCGCCAGGGCCCGCGCCACCTGCCCCGCGTCGTCGGCGTGCACGACCTACTCTCCGGCGGCGCCGGTCTCGGCCGGCCGCGGCCGCCGCATCGGCCGCAGCTTGTAGCGCAGCACCTTGCCGCCCGGCCCGCGCGGCAAGGCCGGCACGAAGTCGATCCAGCGCGGGTACTTGTACGGCGCCAGCGCCTCCTTCACGTAGTGGCGCAGCTCGGCCTCGAGCGCGGCGTTGCCGACGTAGCCGACGTTGACCACGACGAACGCCAGCGGCTTGGTCAGCCCGTCGTCGTCGGGCGCGCCGATCACCGCCGCCTCCCACACCGCCTCGTGGCCGACCAGCGCGCGCTCGACCTCCGCCGGCGACACCCACTTGCCGCCGACCTTGAAGAGGTCGTCGACGCGCCCGCAGTGGTGGAAGGTGCCGCGCTCGTCGACGAGGAAGCGATCGCGCGTGGTCAGCCAGCCGTCGCGGTCGATCGCCGCGACCTCGCCGCCGTCCGCCCCGACCACGCCGGCGCACGCCGACGCCGCGCGGAGCTGCAGCGTGCCGATCTCGTCCGGCGGCAGCGGCCGGCCCGCGTCGTCGATGACGCGCGCCTCGATCCCCGGCAGCGGCCGCCCGCAGCAGCCCGGCCGGTCGTCGTCGCCGAGCACCGCGGCCAGCGCGACCTGCATCACCTCGGTCACGCCGTAGCCGACCTCGGTCTCCGCGCCGAGGCCGGTGCGCACCCGCGCCGCCAGCGTCTCCGGCATCCCCTCGCCGCCCGCGATCACGCGCCGCACGCCGGCGAGCGGCGGCGCCAGCCCGAGCCCGCCGACGTCGCGCGCGAGCTGGCTCAGCACCGACGGCGTCGTCAGGAAGACGTCCGGCCGGAAGCCGGCGATCGCCGCCAGCACGACGTCGGAGTGCGGCTGGGCGGGCACCAGCAGCGTCTCGGCGCCGCGCGCGAGCGGGAAGAGCAGCCCGGCGCCGAGGCCGAACGCCGCCGACAGCCGGTTGATCGTCAGCACCCGATCGCCGGGGCCGATGCCGAGGAACCCGGCGGCGAACGACTCCTGCGCCGCCCACACGCTCCCGTGCGAGTGGCGCACGCCGCGCAGCTCGTCGTCGGTGCCGGCCGAGTAGAGCAGCAGGCAGTCGTCGCCGGCGCCGACCGCCGCGTGCGGCACCGGCCGCACCACCCGCGCCCGCGCGCCGAGGTCGACCTCGCCGTCGAGCGTGCGATCGACGCCGAGCCCGTCGCGGCGCGCGAGCCCGAGGCCGAGCACGTGCCGCACCTCCGGCAGCTCGCGGCGGATCAGCTCGACCGCCGGCACCAGCGCGTCGTCGACGGCGATCGCGACCGCGCCCGAGTGCGCCAGGTGGCGGCGGAGGCCGTCCGCGCGCAGGAGCTCCGACAGCGGCACCGCCACCGCGCCGGCGTGGACGACGCCGAGCACGACCGCCGCGGCGTCGAGGGTGTCGCGCATCAGGATCGCGACCCGCTCGCCGCGGCCGATGCCCAGCTCGGCGAGCACCGCCGCCACCCGCGCGACCTGCTGCCCGAGCTCGCGGTACGTCCACGCGCGATCGCCCTCGCGGATCGCGATCGCGTCGGCGCGGCCGCCGCCCAGCGCAGGGGCCAGGAGCCGCGCCGCCAGGTTCTCCTGCCGCTCGACCATCTCGATCATCCTAACCGTTTGCGCACCGCCCCGCGCGCGGCCGGCCGTGCTATGCGCGGCCGATGCGCATCGTCGCCGGCGAGCTGGGTGGCCGCGTGCTGCGCGCGCCCCACGGCGCCGCCACCCGGCCGACGTCGGAGAAGGTGCGACAGGCGCTGTTCAACATCCTCGGGCCACCGCCCGCGGGATCGGCCGGCGACGTCCACGTCCTCGACCTGTTCGCCGGCTCGGGCGCGCTCGGCCTCGAGGCGCTGTCGCGCGGCGCCGCCTCCGCCACCTTCGTCGAGCGCGCACGTCCTGCGCTGGCCGCGCTGCGCGCCAACCTCGAGGCCCTCGCCGTCGGCGACCGCGCCCGCGTCCACCCCGTCGACGTCGCCGCCTTCCTCGCCGCGCCGCCGCCGGGCCCGCGCTGGAGCTGGATCTTCCTCGATCCCCCGTACGCCGCCGGGGTCGCCGCCGCCACCCTGGCCGCGCTGCCGGCCGATCGCCTGACCGCCGGCGCGGTGGTGGTGGTCGAGCACGCCCACCGCGAGCCGCCCCCCGACCGCGCGGGATTCCTGCTACGAACGGATCTGCGCCGCTACGGGGACACCTCGCTCTCGTGGTACCGAGCGGCGCCCGCGATGCCCACCGCCCCCGAGCCGACGCCATGACCTCCACGCCCGTCACCGCCGTCCGCCCGATCGTCGCGGTCTACCCCGGCACGTTCGATCCGATCACGAACGGCCACCTCGACATCCTCGAGCGCGCCCTCGAGCTGTTCGACCGCCTGGTCGTCACGATCGCGGTCAACCCGCGCAAGCAGCCGCTGTTCTCCGTCGAGGAGCGGATCGGCTTCATCCGCGACGCGCTGCCGCAGTTCCACGACCGCATCTCGTTCGCGGCGAACGACGGCCTGCTCGTCGAGTTCTGCAAGAGCCAGGGCGCCCGCGTCATCGTGCGCGGCTTGCGGGCGACCGCCGACTTCGAGTACGAGTTCCAGTTCTCGCACATGAACCGCCGGCTCGCGCCCGAGATCGACACCGTCTTCTTCATGACCGACGAGCGCAACCACTACGTCAGCTCGTCGCTCGTCAAGGAGGTCGCCAGCCTCGGCGGCGACGTCACGGGCCTGGTGCCGACCTCGGTCGCGCACGCACTGGCCGTCAAGTACGGCCGCAACGGACGAAGCGGAGAGACCTCGACATGACCGCACCGAACCTGAAGACCGCGTCCCGCCTCGACGAGATCAAGCCGTCGATCACCCTCGCCGTCACCGCCAAGGCGGGCCGCATGAAGGCGCAGGGCATCGACGTCATCAGCTTCGGCGCCGGCGAGCCCGACTTCGACACCCCCGCCCACATCAAGGCGGCCGCCGTCGAGGCGCTCGGCAAGAGCGGCACCGGCAAGTACACCGAGGTCGGCGGCATCGCGCCGCTGCGCGAGGCGATCGCCGCCGAGCTGGGCGGCGTGCACGGCCTGTCGATCAGCCCCGAGCAGGTGCTGGTGTCGTGCGGCGCCAAGCACTCGCTCTACAACCTGTTCATCGCGCTGTGCGATCCCGGCGACGAGGTCATCATCCCGGCGCCGTACTGGGTCAGCTACCCGGACATGGTGATGATGGCGGGCGGCCGGCCGGTGATCGTGGCGACCAGCGCCGACGACGACTTCACGATGCGGCCCGACGCGCTGCGCGCGCACATCACGCCGCGCACGCGGGCGGTCGTGCTCAACACGCCGTCGAACCCGACCGGCGCCGTCTACAGCCGCGCCCAGCTCGCGGCGCTCGCCGAGGTGATCGTCGAGAAGAACCTGCTGGTCGTCTCCGACGACATCTACCGGCAGCTCGTCTACGGCGACGCCCACTACGCGTCGATCGCGTCGCTCGGCCCCGAGCTGGCGGCGCGCACGATCCTCGTCGACGGCGTGAGCAAGACGTACGCGATGACCGGCTGGCGCATCGGCTACGCGGCCGGGCCGGCGCCGATCATCAAGGCGATGGCCAAGGTGCAGGGCCAGTCGACGTCGAACCCGACCCACCTCGCGCAGCTCGCGACGCTCGCCGCGCTGAAGGGCCCGCAGGAGTGCGTCGCCACCATGCGGGCCGCCTTCGACGAGCGCCGCAAGGTGATGGTCGAGCTCTTGCGCGCGATCCCCGGCGTCGCCTGCCGCGAGCCGACCGGCGCGTTCTACGCGTTCCCCGACCTCGGCGCGTTCCTCGGCGCCCACTTCCCCGACGGCAAGCCGGTCACCGACGACGTCGCGCTGTGCGACTGGCTCGTCGAGCAGGCGAAGGTCGCGGTCGTGCCCGGCTCCGGCTTCGGCGCGCCCGGCCACGTGCGGCTGTCGTACGCGTGCTCGATGGACAGCATCCGCGAGGGCGTGCGCCGGCTGCACCAGGCGCTGCTGTCGCTCCGCTGACCGCGTCCCACACCACGACCATGAACCGCCTCCTGTTCGCCCTGCTCCTGGCCGCCGCCCTGCCCGCCTGCGGCGACACGCGGTCGCCCACCGCCGAGATCCAGCTCGACCACACCCACCTCGACTGTCCGTCCGACACCCTGCGGCTGACGATCGAGGGCGGGTTCGCCCCGGGCACCACCGTCACCTTCGTCATGGGCGACCAGAGCTTCGACGGCGCCCCGGTCATCCTCGACGACGGCTCGATCGCGTGCGGCCTGCCGCCCGGCGCGCCGCCCGGCAGCTACGACCTCGACGTCGAGGAGCCGGGCGAGGGCGAGACGGTGCTCCACGACGCCGTCACCCTCGACAGCGACACCTGCGTCTGACTCGTACGGCCGCGAGCGCGCGTCACCGCGGCGTGCGCGAAGGGGGAGCGCTCGCCTTGCACGCGAGCCATCCGCGCCCCCATGATCGGCGTGGATGGTCCGCCCGGCGGAACGTTACCGGCTGATCGAGCGCCTCGGCGCCGGGTCGATCGGCGAGGTCCACCGGGCGCTCGACCGCGCGACCGGCCGCGAGGTCGCGCTCAAGCTGATGCCGCGCCCGCGCGGCGGCACCAACCTGCGCGACGAGTTCGTGGCGCTCGCCCGCCTGCGCCACCCGAACGTGGTGTCGGTGCTCGACTACGGCCTCACCGACAGCGGCCACGAGTACTTCACGATGGAGCTGGTGCGCGGGCCGCCGCTCGCCGACGCCGTCGGGCCGCCCGGCACCCGCGCGTTCTACGAGCTGCTCGCCGGCGTCCTCGACGCGCTCGCCGCGGTCCACGCGGCCGGCCTCGTCCACGCCGACGTCAAGCCGTCGAACGTGCTGGTCGACGGCGGCTCGCTGGCGACCGCGCCCGACCGCGCGGCGCGGCTCGGCGACTTCGGCCTGGCGACGCCGCTGCTCGATCCGATCGGCCCGACCGCGCGCGGCACCGTCGGCTACGCCGCGCCCGAGGCGTGGACCGG
This sequence comes from Kofleriaceae bacterium, assembly GCA_035546475.1. Taxonomy (GTDB): domain Bacteria; phylum Myxococcota_A; class Polyangia; order Haliangiales; family Haliangiaceae; genus UBA2376. The sequence continues at coordinate 1,974 of DASZXE010000015.1, read as the reverse complement.
CCGCCTCGATCCGCGCAGCGACCTCTACTCGTTCGGCGTCGTCCTGTGGCAGCTCGTCAGCGGCACCCATCCGTTCGGCGGCGCGACGCCGCGCGCGATCGTCGGGCTGCAGCGCGGCGGCTCGCCCGATCCGCGCCGCCTGCCGCCCGGGCTGCCGGCCGCGCTCACCGAGCTGATGACGGCGCTGCTCGATCCGCTGCCCGGCCAGCGGCCCGAGACCGCCGGCGAGGTGCTCGATCGCTGGCGCGCGATCGCCGACAGCCAGGGCCACCGCGGCGTCCTCGCCGGCCGCACGCCGTCGGGCCGCTCGCCGCGCATCGCGATCGAGGTCGGCACCGTGCTCGGCCGCGACCAGGAGCTGTTCGAGCTGGAGCGGGCGTGGGCCGAGGCGCGCGCCGGCCGCGGGTCGCCGATGCTGATCGTCGGCGAGCCGGGCATCGGCAAGTCGCGGCTGCTCGCCGAGCTGGCGCTGCGCATCCAGCTCGACGGCGGCGACGTCATCCGCGCGTCGGCGCGCGCCGGCGACGAGCCGTGGGCCGGCGTGCGCGAGCTGGTGCGCGCGCTGCTCGCCACCAGCGGCGCCGCGTGGGACGAGCGCGGCCTGTCGCCGGCCCGCCGTGCCGCGCTCGCGACCTTCCTGTCGCCGGGCCAGAGCCGCCTCGGCCCCGGCCGCTGGATGATGGCCGAGACCGCCGCCGAGCTGGTCGCCGCCGCCGCCACCCAGCGGCCGCTGGCGATCCTGATCGACGACGTCGACGCCGCGTCGCCGGCGGCGGTCGACCTGCTCGCCTACCTCGCCCGCGCGGTGCCCGACTCGGCCGCGCTGCTCGTGCTCGCCGGCCGCGGGCTCGAGCCGAGCCGCGCGCCGATCCGTTCGCCGCTCGACGCCGCGGTGATCGCCGCCGCGCGCGGGCGCCGGTTCGAGCTGGCGCCGCTCGGCCAGTCGAGCTTCTTCGCGTTGACCCGCGCCGCGGTCGGCGCCGAGCTGGGCGCGCGGCTCGCCGACGAGCTGCGCCGGGTGTCGGGCGGCAACCCCGGCCACGCGCTCGCCGCGCTCGAGGCGATGATCGACGGCGGTACCCTCGCCCGCGTCGGCGGCGTGTGGGTGCTGTCGCGCGACGCGGTGGTGCCGCTGCCGGCGGCGGCGCGCCAGGGCGTGATGGCGCGGCTCGCCGGCCTCGCGCCCGCGTCGCGCGCGATCCTGCGCGCGGCCGCCACGCTCGGCGACAGCTTCGATCGCGAGCTGCTCGCCGCGATCGTCGGCGATGGCGAGGCGCCCGACGACGAGGTCGAGCCGGCGGCCTACCGCGCCGAGCCGATGTCGGCGGGCCTCGACGTCACCAGCGCCGACGGCGGCCCGCGCCGCGACCCGGGCACCGACGCGCTCGAGGCCGCGCTCGCCGACGGCGTCGCCAGCCGGGTGCTCACCGCCGACCCCGCCGCCGGCCAGTTCCGCTTCGCCCACGCCGAGCTCGCCGACGTCCTCGGCCGCGAGCTGCCGGCGGCGGCCGCCCGCGAGTACCACCGGCGCGCCGCGCTCACGCTCGACCGCCGGCTCGCCACCGGCCGCGAGGTGCCGGCGACGGTGATGGCCCGCCACTTCCGCGCGATCGGCGACCTCGCGCTCGCGTCGCGCTGGTCGCAGACCGCGGCGACCGAGGCCACGCGCCGCGGCGACCTCGCCGGCGCGCTCGTCCACGCCAGCGACGCCCTCGCGCTCGCGACGCCCGATCAGCGCCGCGACGCGGTCCGCCTGGTCGCCGACCTGGCCGCGCGCCACGGCGATCTCGAGCTGGCGCTGCACCACTTCCGCCTCGCCGGCGACGGCGCCGCGCCGCTCGAGCAGATCGGCCTCGAGCTGGAGATCGCCGACCTCGAGCGGCGGCGCGGCGATCTCGCCGCCGCGCTCGACGCCGCCAGCCGCGCGCTCATGCGCGCCCACCGCCTCGGCGACGCCGCGCTCGCCGCCCGCTG
>DASZXE010000014.1:0-3303 GCA_035546475.1 Kofleriaceae bacterium | reverse complement strand
AGCCGTCGAGGTGCGCCTCGATCGCCGCCGCCGCCGCGCCGCGCGCGAAGCCGCGGGCGAACGCGAGCAGCTCGTCCTCGCCGGGACACGCAGCGTCGTTCGCCACCACGCCGCATCATCGCAGAGCGTCGCGCTACTCGTCGAGGAAGTAGCCGGTGTGCTGGTGGTACGCGCCGCTCTCCGAGTCGGCGCGCAGCCGGAAGTCGTAGTCCTGACCGAACAGCCACACCGAGTGGTAGATGAAGCCGCTCGTCGCCCAGTGGCCGCCCGACACCCAGTAGTCGCTGTCGGGGCTGCCCCAGGCGTCGCCGGCGTCGTCGCGCTCCCACTGGCGCACGTGCGTCGAGCCGCTGCACGACGAGTTCGTCTCCATCGCGATGTTGCCCTCGTCGCCGAGGAAGTTGCTGAACGACATCGTGCGGTCGTGCCAGCCCCAGTGCGCCGACACGCACCAGTCGTAGCAGTCGTCGTACGGCGCGCACTCCATCTCCGCGCAGCGCTCGTTGACGAACGTCTGGTCGGAGACGTTGCAGTAGCTGGTGCGGAACGACACCGCCGGCCGCATCGGCTGGAGCACCGGCTCGTCGACGATCGCGCGGGCGGCGATCGCGTCGCTGACCTGGTGCTCGGCCGGGCACGCGTTGACGAGCGCGGCCGGCACCGGCACGTCGGGCGTGGTGGCGGCGAGGAACAGGTCGAGGCCGCACGCGCTCTTCAGCGCGGGCGCCTTCAGCCACGGCTGGCCGCCGATCGGGCCCTGCTCGATGACGACCTCGTTGCCGCTCGCGAGCACGCACAGGGCGAGCCGGTCGCCGTTCGGCAGCTCGACGTTGGCGACGGTGCGATCGGCGCACGGGCGCAGGTCGGTGGCGCCGGCCAGCGCGGCCTCGTCGCCGGCGGGGGCGGTGGGGGCGGGGCCGGCGCCGCCGGCGAGATCGGTGGCGCCGGGGGCGGCGCCGTCGCCGGCGCAGGCGGCCAGCGCGGTGGACAGCAGGGTGGACAGCAGCAGGACGGGCTTCTTCATCGGGTCTCTCCTCGTTGAAGGCCGAACGAGGGACCCGACCGCTTCTTCGCGGCAGCCGCTCTTTGCCGTTCCGCGCGCGGCGCAGCCACCGGCGGGCGGACCCGTGATCGCTGCGCTCGGGGTGCACGCCCCCGCGGCCGCCGCGCCGATCGGGCCTTCGCGGTCGGGTCACGCGCGATCTCCCCCGGGCTCCCCGCGGCGCCGACCGGCGCCGCTTCCGCCGGTCGCGCATGCCTCGGTTTGCTAGGCTCTGCGGGTGCCGGTCCCTCTCACGCCCGAGCTGCTCGCCGAGCGCCTCGACGCGGTCGAGGCCGGTGACGCCGCCGCCGCCGCGGCGCTGTTCGCCGACGAGGGCGCGGCCGCGGTCGCGCGCAAGGGCGGGCCCGCGCTCGCCTTCCGCTTCCTGGTCGCCGAGCTCGGCCACGTGCTCGGCCACGTCGAGGCCTACGCCGACGACGCCGCGCGCGAGCGCTACTCGGCCCTGCTCGACGAGTTCGGCCGCGATGCCGACCGGCTCGCGATCCTGCGCGCCCTCGGCGCCCGCCTGCACCAGCTCGAGCGCGACGGCACGCTGCCCCGATCGATGGTGGTGCGCACCCGCCGGCGCGACGATCGGTCACCGTGACCGACCGTCCGCCGCTCGAGCTGTCCGACGCCCAGGCGCGCGCGATCCTGGACGCCTTGCCCGGCTGCGTGCTCCTCGTCGAGCCGGACCTGCGCCTCGCCTGGTGGAACCGCACCGCCGGCGACCTGTTCGGCTGGACCGGCCAGCCGCCCCACGGCCACACGCTCGACGAGCTGTACTGGGATCCCGCCGACGGCCGGAACCTCGCGCTCGCCGATCGCGCGGCCTTCCCCGGCGTGACGACGGCGCGCGCGCTCCGCACCGTCGACGGCGCGCGGCGCGTCTGCCTCGTGCAGGCGGTGCCGGTCGGCGCGCGGGTGGCGCTCCTCGTCCGCGACACCGACGGCGGCGACGGCGCGGTCGAGCTGCTCATGCGCGCCGACGCCGGCCTGCGAGGCGTCGTCGAGCGCTGGCCGCACGTCGGCTGCATCCACTCGCGCGGGCGCGTCGTCTACGCGAACCGCGCGCTGTGCGACGCGTGGCGCGGCCCGCGCGAGGCGCTGGTCGGGAGCCCGGTCGTCGAGCTGGTGGCGCCCGCCGACCGCGAGATGGTCGCCGCCCGCGTGCGCGATCTCTACTCGGGCGCCTCCGTCGAGCCGTACGCCGAGGAGACGCTCCTGCGCCGCGACGGCAGCACCTTCGTCGCCCAGGTCGGCGCGCTGCCGATCTTCTACGACGGCCAGCCGTCGGTGCTCGTGTGGGCGATCGATCAGACCGAGCCGCGGCGGCTCAAGGCGCGCCTCGATCAGGCCGACCGGATGGTCGCGCTCGGCACCCTCGCCGCCGGCGTCGCTCACGAGATCGGCAACCCGCTCACCTACATGCTGCTCCGCCTCGACGCCGCGCAGCTCCGCCTCGGCGAGCTGCGCCGCTCGCTGGCCGGCAAGCCGGAGGCGGCGCGGGTCGCGGCGGCGACGCTCGACGATCTCGGCGGCCACCTGGCGGCGGTCGTCGACGGCGCGCGCCGCGTCCGCTCGATCGTCGGCGACCTCAAGCTGTTCTCGCGCGCCGACGACCGGCCGGCGGTGCTCGACGTCACCGCGCCGCTCGAGCGCGCGCTGACGATGGCGCACCACGAGCTGCGCGACGTCGCCGTCGAGCGCGACTACCGGCCGACGCCGTCGGTGATGGCGAGCGACGCGCGGCTGACGCAGGTCTTCGTCAACCTCATCCTCAACGCGATCCACGCGACGCGCGCGCCCGGCGCCGGCCCCGGCCCCCACCGCGTGCGGCTCGAGGTCGCCGCCGAGGGCGGCAAGGTGGGCGTCGCGGTGATCGACAGCGGCTGCGGCATCGAGCCGGCCGACCTGCCGCACATCTTCGATCCGTTCTACACGAGCAAGGCGCCCGGCGACGGCGTCGGCCTCGGGCTCGCGATCAGCCGGTCGATCGTGGCGAGCCTCGCCGGCGACATCCGCGTCGAGAGCCAGCCGGGGCTCGGCTCGCGGTTCACCGTCGTCCTGCCGGCCGTCTGACCCCGCGCGCCGGCGGACGGCGCGGCGGCAGGCCGAGCAGCGCGCGGGCCGGATCGCCGGTGCGCTCGTGGAGGACGCGCCAGCCGAGGCGGAACAGCAGGTCGGCCGGCTCGCGGGCGACGATCGCGGCGGCGTCGTCGCCGGTGGCGGCGGCGAGGTGGGCGAGGCCGAGCCCGCAG
>DASZXE010000013.1:0-14787 GCA_035546475.1 Kofleriaceae bacterium | reverse complement strand
CCTCCGCCGGCGAGCCGCCGCCGCGATCGCTGACGTCGAGGCCGGCCGCGTCGCCGTCGAGCGTGGCAGCCGCCGCCGGCGCCGGCCGGTGCTGGGCGCCGAGCACGCGCAGCGCGACCAGCCGGTCCTCGCGCATCTTCGACAGGTCGCAGGCGACGCCGCAGTCGTAGCAGACCAGCCGCCGCCGATCGCCCTCGGCGTCGTCGAGGTTCGTGTGGTGGACGAGCTGCCCCGCGACCTTCCCGCACGGCGGCGACGCGCGCCCCTTGAGCGCCTTGCGGTACTCCTGCAGCAGGAAGCCGTCCTCGAGGCCGACGTCGAGGTGGTCCCACGGCAGCCGCGCGGTCACCGGCCGCGTCGCCAGGTACGCCGCCGCGTCGACGCCGTGCTCGGCGAGCGCGTCGGCCCAGCGGTCGAGGTCGAAGACCTCGTCCCAGCCGTCGAAGCGCCCGCCGCGCCGCCAGACGTCCTCGATAACGTCGGCGAGCCGCCGGTCGCCGCGCGCCAGCACGCCCTCGACCCAGGAGATGCCGGCGTCGTGCACCTTGAGCCGCAGCGCGCGGTGCCGCAGCGAGCCGCGGAGGAGCTGCTGCTTGCGGCGGATCTCGTCGAGCGGATCCTGCGCCGCCCACTGCAGCGGCGTGTGCGGCTTGGGCACGTGCGAGCTGCACGACACCGTCACCTCCGCCTTGTTCGGCGACAGCCGCTGGCCGATCGCGAGCATCCGCTCGCCGGTCTCGACGATCGCGCGGACGTCCTCGTCCTCCTCGGTCGGCAGGCCGATCATGAAGTAGAGCTTCACGCGGTGCCAGCCGCGCTCGAAGACCTTGCGCGCGCTGTCCTCGATGTGCTGCTCGGTGATGTTCTTGTTGACGACGTCGCGCATCCGCTGGCTGCCCGCCTCGGGCGCGAACGTGAGGCCGCTGATGCGGGTCTGCGCGAGCTCGTCGAGGATCTCGTCCGGCAGGCCGTACGCGCGCAGGGACGCCACCGACATCGACACGCCGCGCCGCTTGAGCTCGCCGGCGAGCTGCTTGACCAGCGGCGAGATGCTCGAGAAGTCGGCGGTCGACAGGCAGGTGAGCCCGGTCTCCTCGTAGCCGGCGGCGTCGAGGCCGCCGAGCACGCTGGCGACGATGCTCTCCGGGCTGCGCTCGCGCACCGGCCGGTAGAGCATGCCGGCCTGGCAGAAGCGGCAGCCCTCGGTGCAGCCGCGCGCGATCTCGACCGACGCGCGCTCGAAGACCGCCTCCGCGTACGGCACCGGCGTGTCGGTCGGGAACGGGTACCGATCGAGGTCGGCGACCATCGCGCGGCGCACCCGCGCCGGCACCCGCGGATCGAGCGGCGCGCCGACGACGATCATGCCGGTCGCCGGGTCGGTCTCGGTCGCGTAGAGCGACGGCACGTAGAGCGGGAAGCGCGACGCCAGCTCGGCGAGCGCGTCGGCGCGGGTGCGCAGCCCGGCGGCGATCTCGCGGCGGAGGGCCGCCCACGCCAGCACCGTCGCCGGCAAGAGCTCCTCGGCCTCGCCGAGGAACGCGGCGTCGATGAACGGCGCGATCGGCTCCGGGTGCGACGCGACCGGCCCGCCGACGAGGACGAGCGGCGCGTCGGCGGGCCGGTCGGCCGCGCGCAGCGGCAGCCCGCCGAGGTCGAGCAGCGTCAGCACGTTCGTGTACGTCAGCTCGTACTGCAGCGAGATGCCGACGACGTCGAAGCCGGCGAGCGGCGTCTGCGACTCGAGCGAGACGAGCGGCAGGCCAGTCGCGCGGAGCTGCGCCTCCATGTCGAGCCACGGCGCGAACGCGCGCTCGGCCGCGATCCGCGGGTGCTTGTTGAGCAGGCCGTAGAGGATCTTCGTCCCCAGGTGGGACATGCCGATGTCGTAGACGTCGGGGAACGCGAGCACGACCCGCGCGTCGACGGTGGCGGGGTCCTTCTGGACGGACAGGTACTCGCCGCCCAGGTAGCGGGCCGGCTTGTTCACCTTGTCGATGAGGTCAGCGTAGACGTGGCGCATGGCGAGCGGCCCAGCCGCTGCCCATCGTTAGCCCATTCCCGCCCGGCGCGCCATGCCCGTCGCGGCCCCGTCCGCCGCCGGGGCGGCCGCCGTCGCGTCGAGCCGCGTCGGCACGCGCCGGTGCTGTAGCGCGAGTCCACACCGGACGCGCAGCAGACGTGCGCCGGCGCGTGGGCCGGTTCGTGCCCGGACGACGAGACGCTCTTCGGCTTCGGCTTCCTAACCGTGCGCTGCCGTCACAGCGGGGCAGCGCCGTCCGTGCGAGGCCCGCCGTGGCCGGCCCGGCCGCGCGTGACGGTCGGCTCGTCGCCGGCGCGTCAGTGGACCTCCGCCGAGATCTCCGCGTCGAGGTGGTCGAACCCGCGCTGGAGGTCCGACTTGAACTGGTCCCAGCCGTCGGACGCCTGCGTCTCCGCCGCGTCCAGCTTCGCGGCGAGGCGATCGCGCTCGACTTGCAGGTCGGCCGCGGCCTTGTCCGCGCCCGCCTGCGCGCGCAGGGCCGAGAGCCGGTCGTCGACCCGCGCGAGCCGCTCCTTCATCTCCGCCGAGAAGTCGGCGCGGGCGCGGGCGAGGTCGCCGCTCACCGTGCCGCCGGTCGCGGTCGCGCCGGCGGTGTCGGGCGGCGTCGCCGGCGCGGGGTGCCCGCTTCGATCCACCGAGACGTCGGTCCGGTCGTCGTGGTTGTCGACGTGATCGTTGTCGTCGCTCGTGCCCTTGCAGGCACCGCCCACGGCGAGGGCGAGCGAGCCGAGCACGGCGCAGAGCGTGGACTTCTTGCTCGAGGACGTCATGCACGAGGGAGGAGCAAGGCGTGAGCCAGCGCTGGCATCGCACTTGAATCAGGTGCGGCCATGAGCTCGCGTCTCGAGCAGTTGCACCGCGTCGCCGCCGCGCGGGCCAGCACGGTGTCGCTCGCGGGCGGCCTGCCCGCCGCCGAGTTGTTGCCCCGCGAGGCCCTCGCCGCCGCCACCGCCGTGGCCCTGCCCTCGCCGGCGACCGACGCGCTCCAGTACGGCTGGCCCGAGGGCGATCTCGCGATCCGCACCTGGGTCGCCGAGCGGCTGAAGGCGCGCGGCGCCCCGATCGGCCCCGACGACGTCGTGGTCACCGCCGGCGCGCAGCAGGCGCTGAGCCTCATCGCGGCCGTGTGGCCGGCCGGCACCCGCGTCGCCGTCGACGCCGAGACGTATCCCGCCGCGATCGAGACGTTCACGCTCGCCGGCCACCCGCTCGTCGTCGACGACGACGCCGGCCTGCGCTACCTCATCGACGGCGTCCACAACCCCCACGGGGTCGATCGGCTCGCCCCGCGGCGCGAGGCCTTGCTCGCCGCCGGCCGCCCGCTCGTCGTCGACGAGGCGTACGTCGAGCTGCGCTTCGACGGCCGCATCCCGCGGCCGATGTACGCCGACGCGCCCGACCGGGTCTGGCACGTCGGCTCGTTCTCGAAGATCGTCGGGCCCGGCCTGCGCGTCGGCTGGCTGGTGCCGCCGCGCGATCGCAAGGAGGACGTGCTCGCCCACAAGCGGGCCGCCGACCTGCAGACCGCCACGTTCCCGCAGGCGGTGCTCGCCCGCTGGCTGGCGTCCGCCGACTACGACGACCTCGTCGAGCGCGCGCGCAACCTCTACCGCGCCCGCGCCGAGCGGCTGTGCGCGTCGCTCGCGCGCCGGCTGCCGTCGTGGCGCGCGCTCGAGCCCGAGGGCGGCCTGTCGGTCTGGGTCGAGACCGACCTCGGCGGCGACGACGTCGCGTTCCTCGCCACCGCCGTCGCGCAGGGCGTGGCGTTCGATCCGGGCAGCATGTTCCGCGCGTCGCCGGCCAGCGGCCAGCCGATCGCGATGCGGCTCAGCTTCTCGCACGCGCCGTTCGACCAGCTCGACCTTGCCGTGCGGCGGCTCGAGCGCGCGGCCCGCAGCTTCCGGCGCGCGCGTGACGCGCACGCCGCGTAACAGCCGCCCCATCGAGGCGAGCGCAGGCGCACGCTCGGCGGAACCGCGTTCGTGGCACGTGCGATGCATTCACGATCGACGTGCCCGCGACGCCGCTCTCGGTTCCGATCACTGCGCCCGCCACCGTCCACGGCACCATCTACGCGCCGGCCGGCAAGCGACGCCGCGCGCGTGGCACGCCGGTGCCCGTGCCGCCCTCGCCACCGGTGCGCGGCCCGGTGCGGCGCACGCTGGCGACCATCGGCCGCTTCTTCGTGACGCTCGTGCGCGAGTGCCTCGCCGACGGCATCGACGACCTCGCCGCCATGATGACGTACTACGCGATCATGGCCCTGTTCCCGATGGTGCTGTTCGTGCTGACGCTCGCGCTGGTGCTGCTGCCGGCCGACCTCGTGCACGAGACCGCGACGACGATCAGCGGCCCGCTGCCGCCGGCGGTCGCGACCATCCTCCACGCGCAGGTCGAGCACATGCGCGCGGCGTCGACGCCGATGCTGGCCGTGCTCGGCGGCGTGCTCGCGCTGTGGGGCGCCTCGCGCGGCGCGGCGACGCTCACGACCGCGCTCAACCGGGTCTACTCGAAGGACGAGACGCGGCCGTTCCTGCGCCGGCAGGTGCGCGCGGTCGTCGTGACCGCGCTGGTCGCGCTCATCATCGTCGGCGCGCTCGGCTTCTTCCTCTACGCGCCGGAGATCGGCGGCCGGCTGGCGACCCGCCTCGGCGTGCGCGGCGAGACGTTCGACACGGTCTGGTGGTTCGTGCGCTGGATCGGCGCGGCGCTGCTGGCGACCTTCCTGTGGGCGCTCCTCTACAAGACGCTGCCGAACACGAAGGCGCCGCTGCACATGTTCACGCCGGGCGCGCTGGTCGGCGTCGTCCTGTGGGCGATCGTGAGCCACGGGCTGACGATGGTCATCCGGTACATGACCGACTTCCAGGCGACGTACGGCGCGTTCGCGGCGTCGATCATCTTCCTCCTGTGGCTGTGGCTGTCGAACCTGGCGCTGCTGGTCGGCGCCGAGATCAACGACGTCCTCGCCGAGATGCGCGCGAAGATCAGCCCGGCGGCGCAGGCGCTCGACGATCCCGACGAGCACGAGGGGCCGCCCGACGCGGACGCCGGCGCCGACGGCGAGCCGCGCGTGGTCGTGACGCCGCCGGCCGCGTGAGGGCGCTTGCCGCGGGCGGCCGCGGCGGTAACGTCGGCCGCATGGTGCGCACCGCCGTCCTCGCCACCCGTCCTGCTCTCGGCCTCGCGCTCTCGCTCGCCGTCACCGTCACCGTCGCCGTCGGCGTCGGGGGCTGCGGCAAGAAGCCGGCGCCCGCCCCGGCGGTCGAGCACGCCGCCATCGAGCACGCCGCCGACCCGGCCAGCCTGCCGCCGGCGGGCACCGCGCCGCCGCCGGTCGCGGCGCCTGCTAGTCTCGCCGCCATGTGGAGCGCACCGATCAACACGCTGCAGGGCAAGCCGACCTCGCTCGACGCCTACAAGGGCAAGGCCTTGCTGATCGTCAACGTCGCCAGCAAGTGCGGCCTGACCCCGCAGTACGAGCAGCTCGAGGCGGTGGCCAAGAAGTACGAGGGGCGCGGCCTCACCGTCATCGGCTTCCCGTGCAACCAGTTCGGCGGCCAGGAGCCGGGCTCCGCCGAGCAGATCCAGCAGTTCTGCTCGACGACCTACGGCGTGACCTTCCCGATGATGGAGAAGATCGAGGTCAACGGGCCCGGCCGCCACCCGATCTACCAGGCGCTGACGCCGATCCCCGACGCCAGCGGCCACACCGGCGACATCCGGTGGAACTTCGAGAAGTTCGTCATCTCCGCCGACGGCTCGCAGGTGACCCGCTTCGCGCCGAAGACGAAGCCCGACGATCCGGCGGTGATCGCCGCGATCGAGAACGCGCTGCCGAAGGCGTGAGGCCGCGGTCGCCGTCGGGCCGCGCCGGTCAGCCGGCCGCGATCTGGACGTCGGCCAGCACGCCGTAGTGATCGCTGGCGCAGACCGCGTCGGCGCCGTCGCCCTCGCGCTCGCGCAGCACGACCTCGCACCCGAGGACGGTGCCGCGGCCGTCCTTCTTGCGCGTCGTCACGTAGACGTGATCGATGCGGCGATCGAGATCGAGCGAGCGCAGCGGGCGCGTGTGCTGGTTGTCCGACGACCAGGTGATGCCGTCGGTGGGGCCGGCGCCGCGCCGCGGCTCGTCGTGGCAGCGCAGCCAGGCGTCCTGGAAGTGGGTGCGGCGGCCGCCGAGCGTGTGGAGCCCGCGCAGGAAGCGCAGCTCGTCGGCGTCGGGCGTGGCGTTCATGTCTCCGCACAGGAGCTGGGGCGGATCGTCGTTGCCGCGGCCGCAGGCGCGGATCGCCTCGTCGATCGCGATCACCTGCGCGGCGCGGGCGGCGCCGTCGTCGAGCCGGTAGTGCAGGTGCGTCGTGTGGACCCAGATCGGCCCGGCGTCGGTGGCGAGCTGCGCCGACAGGAGCAGCCGCGCCTCGGTCGGCCGCGCCTCGGGCAGCCGCAGCGCGCGCCGGGCGACGATCGGCCAGCGGCTCACGATCGCCAGGCCCTCCTCGCCGCCGCGCGTGCCGGCGCCGAACGCACCGTCCTGCCAGCGCACCGACGGCACGTAGAGCGCATGCGCGCCGAGCCGCTCGGCCAGCCAGTGCGCGGTCGTCGGTCCGTGCCGTCCGTCGAGCGGACGGACCTCCTGCAGCCCGACGACGTCCGGCGCGAGCGCCGCGAGCTGGCGCGCGGCGAGCTCGAGCCGGCGATCGAGCGGCGGCTCGGTGCCCCACAGGTTGAGCGTCACCAGCCGCAGCGCCGGGAGAGGAGGCCGTGAAGGAATCACGACTCCTTTATCGATCGATCGGGCCCGGCGAGGAACCCCCGGCACCCCCGGTACCGATCTCAGACAAGCTCGACCCCGGCCCGCGCGTCGCGCGGATCCCTGGACGATCAGGTCCCTCGATACACGCAGCGCGACGACGGCGTCTCCGACACCTCGAGCTCGGCGAGCATCGGCACGTGCGGCTTGATGCGCTGCCACATCCAGGCGGCGAGCAGCTCGCTCGTCGGGTTGTCGAGGCCCGGCAGCTCGTTCAAGAGCCGGTGATCGAGGCTGTCGATCAGCGGGACCACGTGGCCGTCGAGGTCGCCGAAGTCCATCACCCAGCCGTGGTGGGGATCGACCTCGCCCTCGACGGTGACGACCACCCGGTAGCTGTGGCCGTGCATGCGCGCGCACTTGTGGCCGGGCACGACCCGCGGCAGGAAGTGCGCCGCCTCGAAGTGGTACTCGCGAACGATCCGCGTCGGCATGGCGCCGGGAAGCTACCCCACGCCACCCGCGAGCGGTAGCGCGGCGATCACCGCGGCAACACGCCACCTGCACGTGATCGACGCCGCGGCGAGGCGGCGCTGCGACATCTCGCCAGCGGACGCCCGGGAACCGCGTGGTAGCCAACGATCCAGCGGATTCCCGCATCACAGGCAGAAGATGTTCGCGTCGCTTCCTCGACGGGCGCCCTGGGCCGACCTCGATCCTCGCATCGTCCGCGTCGCCATCGCCCGCGCCATCAACACCTTCGGGCTGTCGATGGTCATGTCGTTCCTCGGCATCTACATCGTCGAGGGCCGCGGCTACCCGGCCGCCCTCTACGGCGCGCTCGCGCTGGTCGCCAACCTCGGGCAGTCGGCCGCCGGCGCGTGGGCCGGTGAGCTGTCCGATCGCATCGGCCGCCGGCCGCTCATCACCGGCGCGCTGTCGGTGCGCGCCGGCATCGTGCTCGCGCTCGGCACCCTCGTCCTCGTCGACGCGCCGCTGGCGATGCTGGCGATCGTCTTCGTCGCCAGCTCGTCGTTGCGCGGCTGCTTCGAGCCGGTCGCCTACGCGCTGGTCGCCGATCTGGTGAAGCCCGAGGACCGGGTCGCCGCCTACGGCCTGCAGCGGATGGGCACCAACCTCGGCTGGGCGGCCGGCCCGGCGGTCGGCGCCTTGCTCGCGACCGTGATGCCGTACGGCGCGGTCTTCTACGTCTCGGCGCTCGGCCTGGTCGCCGCCAACTGGGTGCTCGCGGACGTGCCCGACCCGCGCGATCCGCGCGAGCTGGCCCGCAGGGCCGAGGCGCCGCCGCCCCGCCTGCCCCTGCGCGAGAGCCTGCGGCGCGCCGCCGATCACCCGCCGATGGCGGCGCTCCTCGTCGGCACCGTCGTCTTCGCGCTCGTCTACACGCAGATCTTCACCGGCCTCGGCATCTACGTGACGCGCGAGCTCGGCCTCAGCACGCGCGCGCTCGGCCTCCTCTACACCGTCAACGGCGCGCTGGTGCTCGCGCTGCAGTGGCCGGCGCTCGCGCTCATCCGCCGCCACGGCATCGCGCGCGTGCTGGTCGGCGCCTCGCTCGGCTTCGCCGCCGGCTTCGCGCTGGTCGGCGTCGCCCACGGCCTCGGCGGCATGGTGGTCGCCATCTCGGTCATCACCGTCGCCGAGGTGCTGTTCGCGCCGGCCCACCAGGCCGCCACCGCCGCCGCCAGCGACGCGCGCCGCCTCGGCACCGGCTTCGGCCTCGTCTCGTTCGCGCAGATGATCGGCGTCGCGTTCGCGCCGCTCGTCGGCGGCCTGCTGCTCGATCACGCCGGCGCGGTCGGCCACCACGCCTCGCTGTCGGCGTGGAGCTTCGCGCTCGCCCCCGCGCGCGGCGGCTTCTTCGAGATCGCCGGCGGCGCCGGCCCCTCGCCCGCGGTGTGGAGCGTCATCGCCGCGCTCGGCATCTGCATGGCCGGCATCTTCGCCGTCCAGGGCCGCCTCGCCGCCCGCACCGGCCCCGGCCCCCTCGCCGCCCCCGCCGCCGCCGAGGCCGGCTAGCTCCCACGTACAGGTGCCGTCCGAAGATGGATTCGGGAAGGCCCCGACGGCGCACTGTTTCCTTTCGCCACGGGTCATCGATTGCGCCTTGTCGCGGCGCAAAGGTGCTTGCGTGAATCGAGTTGGCGCCAAATCGTCGGCGGATCTCAGTCATCCAAGAGTCCAAGAGCGGAGTCCAGCCAGAGACGGAGTGCCAGTCGGCGTGAACGTTCCGCCGAGCAAGTGACGATCGTTGACGGCGCGAGGCGAAGCGGCCGCGCCGCGGACTATGCACTGGAGCCGTAGAACGCCAGTGCTTCCCCTCGTGCTCGATCTCGGAGCGAAACGAACAGCGCGACGGCCTCTTGTTCCGCTGCGACGAGATCTGCGAGATCTCGACGCTGTCTGGAAAGCTCGCGCTGGACGTCGGGATGTGCGAGTATTTGCGACTCTCCCTCGATGCCGAGCCGATGGACTACATGGTAATCGGCTGATTCGTACGCTCGTCGAGCCGCCCATGCGGCTTCCTGTGGCTCCCCACTCTCGAGTGCACGGAGTGTGTAGGCGATCGCCGAGGCGGCATCGTCGGCGTGCGCCTGCTCATCGAGCCATGGCGCGTCATCTTCACCGGGCACTAGTGCCATGCAGCGCGCGAGATCTTTCCTTACCTGCTCGCCGGTCATCGGAGCCCCAATCAGATGCTGCCAGACTCGTTCGAGAATCTGCGCCAGCTCGTCCTGATCTCCTGCTCCGGCCCGCTGGCAGTATTTGTCGTACGCGGGAAAGAGGCGCTGCGCGCATGCGGCGGCGAAGGCGACACGCGAATTGCCTGAGACTCGCCTCAGATCGTCAACGAGACCGGCTTCGTCAAAGTGCAACATTGCCACGGCTTCGTCCAGATGGACGTCGTGTCGATGGAGCACCTGCAACGAGGTTGCCGGGGTCACGGTAGCCGCGGCCGCGCTGGCTGAGCCCGCGGATGCGCGTGTGGTTGCCCTCGAGGGTCTTCAGGTGGTCTCTCCGAAAGCCGAAGGTGTGCCCGACGATCATGGCGCATTGCAGCTCGTCGGCATCCTGCTGATGAACCGCACCGTCGAGAACGCGACCCGACAGGCCACCTTCTTCGAGACACGACGGGAACAGCGCGGCGAAGCGCTCCTTCGAGATCTTGCGCTGCCCACGAGGGGGCGTGACGAGGAGATCCTGGCAGAGCTGTCGTTCTGTCGGCTTCACGCTGTGGCGACCGGCGGCGCGGGCGACGTTAGCAAGTCCGCCTCCGAGATGCGCGGGGGGCTTTGCGGGCCGGGGGCCGGGAGCGGCCGGCGGCGGCGGCACGATCGGCGCGCCGGGCGCGGGCGAAGTGGGGTAGCTTCGGGCGCATGACGCGCGCCTCGCTCTCGCCGTGCACGACGCTGCTCGCCCTCGCGCTCGCGGCCGCCGGGGGAGCCTGCGGCAGCGGCGGCGCGGCGCCCGGCCCCGACGCGGCCACGCTGCCGGCGTGGCACAAGGACCTGCCGCCGGCGAGCGTGATGGGCGTGCGCCGCGGCCTCACGCCGGCGCGCGGCATCATCCACCTGCACTCGCCGTACTCGCACGACGCGTGTGACTACAACCCGCGGCCGGGCGGCGTCCCCGACGAGACCTGCCTCTCGCACCTGCGAGCCGCGCTCTGCAGCGACCGCATCGACTTCGCCGCGCTGTCCGACCACGACGACTCGATGGCCGACGAGGAGTTCGCCGCGCTCCTCCTCGTCCGCGGTTCGGACGAGCTGGTGCAGGGCAAGGACGGGCCGATCGCGTCGCGCCTGCACTGCGACGACGGCCACCAGGTCCTGCTCACCGTCGGCAGCGAGAACCCGATCATGCCGATCATGCTCGACCGCCACGTCACCGGCACGGTCGCCGAGCGGCACGACATCTACAACGCGGACACGCCGGAGGCGGTCGCCGCCTTCCGCGACGCCGGCGCCACCGTCTGGATCCCGCACACCGAGCAGCGCACGACGCCGCAGCTCGTGACGCTCGCCCCCGACGGCATCGAGATCTACAACCTGCACGCCAACATCGATCCCAACATCCGCCGCGACTACCTCGGCCTGTCGCCCGACGGCGCGATCACCGCCGCCCTCGGCTTCGCCGGCATGGACGCCGACGGGCCCGAGCCCGACCTCGCGCTCCTGTCGTTCCTGCTGCCGTCGACGCCGGCGCTCACCCGCTGGAACGAGCTGCTCGCGATGGGCATCCACGTCGCCGGCTCGGCCGGCACCGACGCCCACGAGAACAGCCTGCCGATCATCCTCAAGGACGGCGAGCGCGGCGACTCGTACCGGCGGCTGCTGCGCTGGTTCGCGAACATCGCGCTGGTCGCGGACCCGACCGACCCGGGCCAGATCGAGGACGCTGTGCGCAGCGGCCGCATGTTCGTCGCGTTCGAGATCTTCGGCACGCCGGTCGGCTTCGATGTCCACGCAGTGGCCGGCGGCGACGTCACCGAGATGGGCGGCACGATCGCCGACGACGTCGGCGCGACGCTCGAGGTCACGGTGCCGACCGTGCTCGACCTGTCGCCGACCCTGCCGGCGCCGGAGATCCGCGCCCGCGTGCTGCGCGTCGACCAGGCCGGCGTCACCGAGGTCGCGGCCGGCGGTGGTCCGACCCTCTCGGTGCCGCTCGATCAACCGGGCGCCTACCGCGTCGAGGTGACGATGACGCCTCACCAGCTCGGGCCGTACCTCGGCCGGCTGGGCACCGACGACGCCGAGCACGAGCAGCCCTGGATCTACGGCAATCCCATCTACGTCGAGCCGGTCCGGTAGCGGGCACCACGAGAAGCGTCGACGCCGCGCGACGGCGTGCTACGATCGGCCCCATGCGCGCCCGCGTGCTCGCCTTGTGCCTCCTGGCTGGCGTCGTCGGCGGCGTGGGCGGGTGCTTCGAGCCGGCCGACGGAGGGAGCTGCCACAACGACAGCGACTGCTCCGACGCGGTCTGCTCGAACGTCGGCGAGTGCGCCAGCCAGACCTACCGCCTGCGCGTGAGCTGGACCGTGCGCGGCGCCCAGGCCAACGCGCCGGGCGCGTGCGACGGCGTGTCGGAGCTCGAGCTCGTCGTCTCCGACACCGCGAGCGGCCAGGAGTTCAGCGTCAGCCCGGTCCCGTGCGCGATCGGCACCTTCCTGTTCGACAAGATGCCGCCCGCGTACGGCACCGTCGCGGTCAACGCCTACGGCCCCGGCGGCATCTTCCTGACGACCGCCGGCGGCACGGCGGATCCGGCGCAGGGCACGATCGCGATCGATCTCGAGCCCTGATCGAGCGCCGGGTCGACGCCGCTCGGCGGCGCGAAAGAGGCGGGCCGGTCCGCTAACGAAACGGCGCGGGTCGGGTAGATTGGCGGTCCCATGACCACCCCTGGCGGTCCCGCGACCACGCCATCCCAGGGCCCCGCCCCTGCCCCTGCTCCTGCCGCCGCTCCGGGCCCGGCGCCTGCCCCGGCCCCGGCCGCACCCATGACGACGCCCGAGACGGCGCGCGTCGAGACCGACGACGAGAAGCTGGCGACCACCGCCGACGAGCTCGCCCCGCTCTACCGGCAGATGCTCGCGATCCGCCGCCTCGAGGAGGCGTCGGCGAAGGCGTACTCGGTCGGCAAGATCGGCGGCTTCCTCCACCTCATCATCGGCCAGGAGGCCGTCTGCGTCGGCGCCACCGCGGCGCTCGCCCCCGAGGACTACGTCGTCGCCACCTACCGCGAGCACGGCCACGCCTACGCCAAGGGCGTCGCCGCGCGGCCGATCCTCGCCGAGCTCTACGGCAAGAAGACCGGGCTGGTGAAGGGCCTCGGCGGGTCGATGCACCTGTTCGACAAGGCGACCAACTTCCTCGGCGGCTACGGGATCGTCGGCGGCCACGTGCCGATCGCCGCCGGCGCCGCCTTCGCGTCGAAGTACCGCGGCGACGGCCGCGTCACCCTCTGCTTCTTCGGCGAGGGCGCGTCGACGATCGGCGGCTTCGCCGAGGGGCTCGCGCTCGCCGCGCTGTGGAAGCTGCCGGTCGTGCTCATCTGCGAGAACAACCAGTACTCGATGGGCACGCCGCTCTACCGGTCGCTCGCCGTCGAGGACGTGTCGATGCGCGCGCTCGCCCACGGCATGGCGCGCGATCGCTTCGACGGCGACGACGTCATCAAGGTCAAGCGGCGCATCGGCGAGGCGGTGGCGCGGGCGCGCTCGACCGGCGAGCCGACGCTGGTCGAGGTCATCACCTACCGCTTCCGCGGCCACTCGATGAGCGACCCCGGCCTGTACCGCACCAAGGAGGAGGTCGAGGAGTGGCGGCGCCGCGACCCGCTCAACCGGTCGCGCGCGCGCCTGCTCGAGCTGGGCATGGCCGAGGAGGCGATCGCCGAGCTGGAGGCCAGCGTCAAGGCCGAGATCGAGGACGCCGTGAAGTTCGCCGAGGAGTCGCCGGCGGCCGACGAGTACCTGCCCTACGTGGTCAAGGAGTGAACGTGGCGGTCATCAGCTATCGCGAAGCGCTCAACCAGGCCATGCGCGAGGAGATGGAGCGCGATCCGGGCGTCTTCATCATGGGCGAGGAGGTCGGCCACTACAACGGCGCGTACAAGGTCACCCAGGGGCTGCTGCAGCGGTTCAGCGAGCGCCGCGTGATCGACGCGCCGATCGCCGAGATGGGCTTCGCCGGCATCGGCGTCGGCGCCGCGATGGTCGGGCTGCGGCCGATCATCGAGTTCATGACGTTCAACTTCTCGCTGGTGGCGATCGATCAGATCGTCAACAGCGCGGCGAAGATCTTCCAGATGAGCGGCGGGCAGTTCTCGATCCCGATCGTCTTCCGCGGGCCGTCGGGGCCGGCGGTGCAGGTCGGCTCGCAGCACTCGCAGGCGCTGGAGTCGTACTACGCGCACGTGCCGGGGCTGAAGGTGGTGATGCCGTCGACGCCGTACGACGCCAAGGGGCTGCTGAAGACGGCGATCCGCGACGACAACCCGGTCGTGTTCATGGAGGGCGAGACGCTGTACGGCGTGACCGGCGAGGTGCCCGACGAGGAGTACACGCTGCCGCTCGGCAAGGGGCGCATCGCGCGCGAGGGGCAGCACGTCACGCTGGTCGCGTGGTCGCGCATGGTGCACGTCTGCACCGACGCGGCGAAGGTGCTCGCCGAGCGGGGGATCGAGGCGGAGATCGTCGACCCGCGCACGCTGCGGCCGCTCGACAGCGAGCTGGTCTTCGAGAGCGTGCGCAAGACCGGGCGCTGCGTCATCGTCGAGGTCGGCTGGCCGACGGCGGGCTTCGGCGCGGAGATCGCGTACCAGGTGCAGCGGAGCTGCCTCGACGCGCTCGACGCGCCGGTCGAGCGGGTGACGTCGGACGACGTGCCGATGCCGTACGCCAAGAACCTCGAGGACGAGGTGCAGCCGCAGGTGAAGGACGTCGTCGCCGCCGTCGAGCGCGTCCTCTACCTCGCCTGAGCTCGCTTCCTTCGCTTTCGATCGTCACGTCGCAGGAGATTCGCCATGGCGCAGATCATCGGACTCCCCAAGCTCTCGCCGACGATGGAGGAGGGCGTGCTGGTGCGGTGGGTGAAGAAGGAGGGCGACAAGGTGTCGCCCGGAGACCTGGTGGCCGAGGTCGAGACCGACAAGGCCAACATGGACTTCAACCTCGAGGACGAGGGGACGCTGCTGAAGTTCCTGGTCAAGGAGGGCGACACCGTGAAGCTCGGTGCGCCGGTCGCCATCCTCGGTAACCCGGGCGAGGACATCGCGGCCCTCGTCCAGCAAGCCTCCGCCGCCACCGCTCCCGCTCCCGCTCCCGCTCCCGCTCCCGAAAAGGCCGCGGCCCCCGCCGCCCCCGCCAAGCCCGCGCCCGCCCCCGCCGCCCCGCGCCCGACCTCGCCGCCGACCGACGCGAAGGTCTCGACCGCCGCCGCCGCCGAGCGCGCACCCGCCC
>DASZXE010000012.1:0-6256 GCA_035546475.1 Kofleriaceae bacterium | reverse complement strand
CGCGGACGGAAGGGGAGCGGGCTCTGGTGCGTGGAGAAGCTCGCGCGCGTCGCCCCCGTCCGCACGGCGCGGACGGTGAACTCGGAGCCGCGGCCGACGAGGACGCGCTCGCCGCCTGCGCCGGCGGCTGCTGGCTGTGGGAGCCCGCCGCCGCGCGCCTGCGCATCCGGGTGGTGACCACGGGCGCGCCGGTCGACGTCGAGGTCGCCGGCGGCTCGTGACCCGCGGCTACATGTTCTTCTCGCTGATGTAGGTCGTGCAGGCGCTGGTCACGTCCGACGCCGATGCGTCGCCGGCGGCCAGGTTGGCGCCGACGTAGGTCTCGCACGCGGCCTCGGTGTCGCCGCAGCTCGGGTGGACGCCGGCGATCGGGTGATCGAGGCAGCAGACCGCGATCGCCTGCACGGTGGGGAGCATCTCCGCCATCGTGTGATCGTCGAAGCAGTCCTGGAAGGTGTCGTAGGACTCGGCGTCCTCGCCGTCGTCGCCCCCGCAACCGGGGGTGATCGACGCGAGGCAGAGGGAGGAGAAGGAGACGAGAACGAGAGTGGAGATCGTACGCATGGACGGATCCTGAGCAAGGAAACGGATGGATGGCGCCGGCGCGCCCGCACGCGCGGGCGTCCGGTCACCGGACGACGGACACGAATCGCGGACCGGCGCGCGCTACGACGGCGCCGCCCGCTCGTCGAGGAGCGGCGGCGCGTGGGGCGCACGGAGGGCGAAGGTGACCGGTGTGGAGGCGGCGCGGACGTCGACGACCGCCAGGCCGGCGGGCGGCGCGAACGCCGGGAACTGCAGGTTCGCGGTGGCCGGCGGGGCGTCGCGGCACGCGCGCACCGACGTGTTGCCGTCGGGGCGCGGGTGGTGTTCCGGGCAGTGGCAGAGCTCGGGGCGCGGGCAGCAGCAGGTCGGCCCCGTCGGCGCCGCCAGGGCGAGCTGCGCGACCGGCACCATCAGCGCCAGCGCGATCGCGACCGCGCAGGTCGAGACGATCGCAACGATCCGGCGGGCTGCCACGCGGGCCAGCCTGGCAAAGCCGGCTGGAGCTGTCAACGCCGGTGCGGAGCGCGCGTCACTGTCGCCCCATGACCGACCGCGGCGCGCGTGCGTCAACCTGCACAGGGGCGGTGAGGATGGCCGTCATTGACAGCCCGCGCCGTTGGCGCAAGATCCACGGATGCCGCCCGCGCTGCGTCGACGTCTGGCCCTCGGGCCTCGCGTCGTCGCGTTGCTGGTGACGATCGCCGCGCTGCTCGCGGCGCCGCTCGCGCTGCGCGCCGCGCCGATCCCGTGCTGCTGCGCGCACCCGGCCCGCTGCCAGTGCCCCGAGCACCAGCGCGGCCACGACGGACCGACGTCGATCCGCCGCTGCCTGCAGCCCGACACGCCGGCCGCCCCGCAGGTGAGCGCGCCGGCCGTCGTGCCTGCCGCGGTCGTCATCGTCGCCCCCGCGGCCACCACGCCCGCGCCGGTCACCGCCCTGCCCGCCCCGCACGACAGCCCCGAGCTCGAGCGACCGGCAGCGCCCTCGTAGGCGCGACGTCTCGCGACCGATCCGCGCCGGCGCCGTCACCGCGCCGCGCCGCGCGTCCCTGGTCGCCGGCGACCCGCGAGCCTCGCCGCTCGCGCCACCTTCCCCACGTCTCCGCGCGGGCCCGCGCCCGTGCCATCTCTTCGAGGTTCCGCCATGCGGACAACCGCCACTGCGCCGCCCGCCGTCGGGCTCGCGGTCTTCGCCGCCCTCACCCTGACCGTGGCCACCGCCCACGCGCAGCACGAGCACCACCACATGGACGCGCCGCCCGCCGGCGCCGCCGACGCCGCCGAGCCGACCGCGTTCCAGGTCGACCTCTCGCTGGTCGGCGCCACCTTCGACCAGATGCTGTACGAGGGCGACTACGCCGGCGTCGGCGTCGGCGCGAGCTGGCGGTACGATCGCCTGTCGGTCCACGCGGCCGTGCGCGCCTACCACCTGACCCGCAACGGCGCCGCCGTCGACGGCATCGGCGACGTCACCGCCGGCGTCGACGTGCTCGCCTACCAGCGCGGCACCTGGAGCGCCGGCGCCGGCGTGTCGGCGACGCTGCCGACCGGCGAGCAGTACAAGGGCCTCGGCATGGGTCACCCGATGCTGATGCCGGCGGCGTGGGCCGGGCGCGACGACGGCCGCACGATGCTCGGCGTCAGCCTCGGCTGGTGCGGCGCGATCGGCGGCGGCGGCACGGCGCACGACCACGGCCCCTGGCCGATCGTCGAGCCGATGAGCGAGTCGGAGCTGATGGGCGGCGTCCACCTCGACCGCGTGATCCGCGGCCCGTTCCACGCCGGCGTCGGCGTGCTCGCCGCCCTGCCGCTCCACACCGATCCGACGCGCGTCGTCGCCGCGATCGGAGGCGGCTGGCGCCACCCGCGCGCCGAGACCGGCGTCGAGCTCCAGGCCGGCCTCGCCGGCGATCCCTTCACCGTGCGCGGGCTCGTCACCAGCTCGCTCCGCTTCTGAGGTCGTTCCATGTCGAAGCTCCTCTGCCTGGTCACCCTGCTCGCCGCCGCCGCCGGCTGCTCGTCGCGCCCGGACCCGATGGACACCGGCTCCACCTGCCCGCCGGGCAGCACGCTCACCTACGACAACTTCGCCAAGGGCTTCATGGAGCGCTACTGCACGCGCTGCCACGACTCGTCCCTGCACGGCAGCGCGCGCCAGGGCGCGCCGCTCTTCCACGACTTCGACACCGAGCGCGGCATCCTCAACGTCGCCAACCACGTCGACGAGTACGCCGCCGCCGGACCGCTCGCGGTCAACACGCTGATGCCGAACGACGACGGCGCCTCGCCGACCGTCGCCGAGCGCTACCAGCTCGGCGAGTGGATCGCCTGCGCGCTCGACGCGCTCGAGAACCCCGACGCGGGCGTCGACGCGATGCCGCTCGACGCCGGCGTCGACGCGCCGTAGGCCGATCAGTCGATCGTCGAGGCCTCGGCGGCGGCCTCGTCGGCGAGCGGCGGCTCGCCGGGGCGCGGCGGCCGCAGGATCGCGCGGCCGAGGGTGAGGCCGACCGCGCTCGCGGTCAGCGAGCCGACCAGGATCCCGAGCTTCGCCGTCGCCAGCGCCGGACCGGGCGGGAACGCGAGCTGGGCGACGAACAGCGACATCGTGAAGCCGATGCCGCCCACCGCGCCGACGACGAGCACGCTCGCGGCGCCGACGCCGCGCGGCCAGGCGGTGAGCCCCGCGCGCGCCGAGGCCCACGACGCGACGAGGATGCCGAGCGGCTTGCCGATCACCAGGCCGAGCGCGACGCCGGCGAAGATCGTCGCGTCGCTGCCGAGGTCGGCGCCGGCCACCGACACGCCGGCGCTGGCGAACGCGAACAGCGGCATGATCGCGAAGGCGACCAGCGCGTGCAGGCGGTGGCCGACCCGGCCCGCCCACGTCGACGGCGGCGCCAGCAGGCCGATGGCGACGCCTGCCAGGGTCGGGTGGACGCCCGCGCGGTGGAGGCCGAGCCAGACCACCGCGCCGCCGGCGAGGTCGGCGGCGATCGCCGGCACCCGTGCGCGCCGCGCGACCAGCACCGCGGCCACCCCCGCGGCCGCCAGCACGAGGCCTTCGACGTCGACGCCGGCGCTGTAGAACACCGCGATGACGACGATCGCGCCGATGTCGTCGATCACCGCGAGCGCGAGCAGCAGCACCCGCAGCGCGCCCGGCACCCGGCGGCCGAGCAGGGCCAGCGCGCCGACCGCGAAGGCGATGTCGGTCGCCATCGGGATGCCCCACCCGCGCGCGCCGAGGCCGCCGTGGTTGATCGCGGCGTAGATCGCCGCCGGCGCCAGCATGCCGCCGAGCGCGGCGACCGCCGGCAGGGCCGCCCGCCGCGGATCGCTCAGCTCGCCCTCCTCCAGCTCGCGGCGGATCTCGAGGCCGGCGACGAAGAAGAAGATCGTCATCAGGACGTCGTCGATCCAGAACGACAGCGGCCGGCCGCCCAGCTCGGCCTGCCACCACGAGGCGTAGGCGTCGCGCGCGCCGCTGTTGGCGAGCACGATCGCCGCCGCGGTCGCCGCCACCAGCACGAGGCTGCTCGCGCGCTCGATGGCGAGGAAGCGCTGGAGCGGCGAGGCGAGCAGGCGGACCGGCGCCGCCAGCCGGCGCAGCGCGCGGCCCGCGGACCCCGGTCGCTGCGGCGCCGTCATCGGCCGAAGCTTGCCTCGAAACCGGCGCACCGTGGCGCCCCACCGGCCGGTCGGGCGCCGATCGTGCGTCGCGGTCGCCGGTCGCGCGGCGCCGGTCGCCGGGTTCAGGCGCGGGTCGGGCCGGCCCAGTCGGCGGTGACCGGCGCCGCGGGCTGCCGGCGGATGCCGGTCACCCGGTAGACCTTCAGCTCCTCCGCCTTGCCCTTCACCTTCACCGGCGGCAGCGCGATCGCGTCGACCCGCGCCTCGACGGCGCGGAACGTGTTCTCGGAGATGATGACCTCGCCGGCGCCGGCCAGGTTGACCAGGCGCGAGGCGACGTTCATCGCGTCGCCGATCGCGGTGTACTGCAGCGCGCGCGTCGAGCCGATCGACCCGGTGATGACGTTGCCGGTGTTGATGCCGATGCCGATCTTGATCGCCGGCTGGTTCTCCGACGCGCGGGTGCGGTTGAACTCCTCGAGCCCCTCGAGCATCGCGACCGCGCAGGCGACCGCCTTGAACGCGGCGTCGTCGATCGGGATCGGCGCGCCGAACAGGCCGATGATCTCGTCGCCGACGAACTTGTCGAGCGTGCCCTGGAACTGGAACAGGACGTCGACCATCACCTCGAAGTACTCGTTCAAGGTGTTGACGATCTCCTCGGGCGGCCGGCCGTCGGACATCGTCGTGAAGCCGCGGATGTCCGAGAACAGCATCGTGATCTCGTTGAGCCGGCCGCCGCGCTCGATGAGCAGCTCCCCCTTCAGCACCTGGTCGACGACCGACGGCGGGATGAGGCGCGAGATCTGGGCGCGGGTCTGCGCCTCCTTCTCGATGCGCGAGGCGAGCCGCGCGTTCTGGATCGCGATCGCCGCCTGCGCCGCCATGCCGGTGCAGACCTGCAGATCCTTCTCGGTGAAGGCGTTCGAGGTGAACAGCGAGTCGAGGTGCATGAGCCCGAGCAGGTCGCCGCCGTGCAGGAGCGGCAACGTCATCGTCGAGCGGATGCCCTGCATGATGATCGAGTGGGCGCCGGAGAAGCGCGAGTCCATCGTGGCGTCGGACGACAGCACGGCGGCGCGGTTGGTGACGACCTCGGCCATCACGGTGCGCGACAGGACGATGTTGGTGTCGGTCTTGCCGTCGCGCGTCTTCACGTAGCGCGGCACCAGCTCGCCGCGGTCGTCGGACAGGAGGATCGCGCCGCGGTCGGCGCCGACCAGCTCGAACGCCTTGTCGAGGATCTTCGGCAACAGCTTCTCGAGGTCGAGCTCGCTGCCGACGGCGCGCGCGAGCTCGTGGCCGATGCGCAGGCGCTCGTAGTCGCGGCGCAGCACCTTCTCGTCGGTGAGCGTGCGCTCCGGCATGAAGTCGCCGGTCTGCGCCTGGATGCGCTGGCGGATGTGGCTCTCGGTGAGGCCGGGCGCGATCGTGACCCGGTGGAGCGGCTCCTGCGGGCTCGGCCGGTCGACGAACAGGATCCGCGTCGAGCCCATCATGATCTCGTCGCCGTCGGCGAGGTAGTGCTCGCCGATCCGCTCGCCGCGCACGAAGGTCCCGTTCAGGGACCGCAGGTCGCGCAGCAGGAACCGACCGTCTCCGGAGCGCTGGATGTGCGCGTGCTCCTTGGAGATGATGCGGTCGAGGATCTGGATGGTGTTGTCGGGGTGGCGGCCGAGCGTGTTGAAGGGGGCGAGCTCGAACTCCTGTCGCTCGTCTCCCGAGATGACGATGAGCTTGGCCATGCTGTCCCGAGGAGAAACGATGGTATGTCGGGTCGACGCGGCGAGTAAAGTCGCGCGGTATTCCCGCCGCCGCGGAGATCAGGCGCGCCGTCGGCGTCGGCGGGCCGTCACGAGGAAACGCTCCGCCTGCCCCTTGACCTCGGAGGCCGCCTCTATATACTCGTGGCCCTTCGCGAAAGTGGCGGAATTGGTAGACGCACTAGATTCAGGTTCTAGCGGGTAACACCGTGGGGGTTCGAGTCCCCCCTTTCGCACGCCAGCCGAGCAACGCGCCCCTTCGGGCGCGTTGCTGTTTTCGGCTGGCGTGCGAAACGCCGGGCGAAGCCCGGCGG
>DASZXE010000011.1:0-5362 GCA_035546475.1 Kofleriaceae bacterium | reverse complement strand
CGGGGCGCACGCGCCCAGCGCCGCGTACAGATCGACGCCGCCGTAGCTGCGCGCCGACCCGCGGCCGACGCCGGTCGCCGGATCGACCGCGATCACGAACGCCGGCCGCCGGTATCGATCGACCAGCTTCGCGGCGACGATGCCGACCACGCCCGACGGCCAGCCGTCGCCGGCGACGACGATCGCCGGCCCCGGGTCGCCGTCCCCGAGCCGCCGCACCGCCTCGGCCAGCACCTCGTCCTGCGCGCTCCGCCGGGCGGCGTTCGCGCTCTCGAGCGCCGCCGCCGCATCGGTCGCCGCCGCGCCGTCCGCCAGCAACAGCTCCAGCGCCGGCTGCGCGTCGCCGAGCCGCCCGGGCGCGTTCAGCCGCGGCGCGAGCTTCCAGCTCACCGTCTTCTCGTCGACCGGCTGGTCGGTCTCGACCCCCGCCTGCGCCAACAAGGCCGCCAGCCCCGGCCGCTGCCGCAGCGCGAGCAGCTTCAACCCCGCCGACGTCAGGATCCGGTTCTCGCCGGCCAGCGGCACCAGGTCCGCGATCGTCCCGACCGCGACCAGGTCGAGCATCGTCCGCGGATCCGGCTCGGGCCGCCGCGCGAACCAGCCCTGCTCGCGCAGCCGCGTGCGGATCGCCGCCGTCAGGTAGAACGCGATGCCGACCGACGCCATCCCGCGGAACGGGAAGCTCGAGTCGGCGCGGTGCGGGTTGACGAGCGCGTACGCCGGGTGCGGCTCGCCCGCGACCGGCACCGTGTGGTGATCGACGACGACGACATCGCAGCCGGCCGCGCGCGCGCCGGCGATGGTCGCCTGATCGCTCGTCCCGCAGTCGCCGGTGATGATGAGCGCCGGCTGCCCGGCCAGCAGCTCCGCCGCCGCCGCCGCCGAGAAGCCGTAGCCCTCGTCGCGCCGCGCCACCCGCGCGGTCACCACCGCGCCGGCCGCCCGCAGGAAGCCGGACAGCACGGCGCAGGTCGTGACGCCGTCGACGTCGTAGTCGCCGAAGACCGCGATCCGCTCGCGCCGCAGCACCGCCGCGGTGACGCGATCGACCGCCTTGGCGAAGTCGGCCAGCCCGTCGGGCCGGCGCAGGAGCCCGAGCTTCGGCTCGAGGAAGCCGCGGGCCGCGTCGGGCGCCGCGTGGCCGCGCGCGACCAGGCAGCGCGCCGTCACCTGCCGGACGCCGAGCGCCCGGGCCAGCGACGTCACGGCCGCCTCGTCGAGCGTTCGCACCTCGAGCATGGGCCCGCACGCTACGGCCCCCGTCTGACGTCCCCGCCGCCCGGCGACGCGATCCCGGGGATCGATCCCACGGGGTGCCGGCAAGGCCGCTGGCACCCTGGCACGACTGTCGGCGGCCCTCGCCGCCGGGCCGCGCCGCGGGCGGCCTCACGCCACCCAGGTGATGACCCAGGCGCGCTCGTGCCGATCGATCGTGATGTCGACGACGTCGCCGACCCGCCGCCCGAGCACCGCGCGGCCGAGCGGCGACGCGGGGGTGACGACCGAGATCAGCCCGTCGCCTCCCGGACCGGTGAGCGTCGCGCCCGCGCCGACGGGCGCCAGGAAGAACGTCCGCCCCTCGCCGGTCTCCTCGTCCTCGATCTCGACGACCGCGCCGACCGCGATCGCCGCCTTGCCGCCGAACACCGGCGGCCGGAAGCCGAGGAGCTGCTCGAGCGCCGCCTCCGCCTCGCTGCGCCGCCGCTCCTGCG
This sequence comes from Kofleriaceae bacterium, assembly GCA_035546475.1. Lineage (GTDB taxonomy): Bacteria > Myxococcota_A > Polyangia > Haliangiales > Haliangiaceae > UBA2376. The sequence goes on along the minus strand of DASZXE010000011.1, from coordinate 3,650 downwards.
CGCGCGCCATGCTGCCGTGCTCGATCGCGGCCCGCGCGTCCTCGCGCTTCTCGGCCGGGGTCGCTCCCTCGCGCGCCTCGAGCGCCGCCGCGTCCCGCGCCTCGCGCGCGACCACGACCGACGCCCGCAAGCTGTCGACGAGCTGACTGACCAGCGCCTGCTTGTCCATCCGCCGATCATCGAACCGGCCCCGGCGGCGGGCAAGAAACCCGCGCCGGCGGGCCGGGGCGAGCGCGCCGGCCTGCCGCGCCGCAGGAATTGCCGGGGTTGCGCGGCGCCGGGGCCGCAACGCCGCGGCCTGCAAGGGCGCGTCCTGGAACGTCCTCTGCATCACCGGGGGCCATGGCGTCGAGCGATCGCCAACCCGACGAGGCGCCGGAGCCGCGCGACGATCACGACGGCGAACCGAAGGCGCGCCGCCGGCCGCGCTGGGCGCGCGGGCCGTGGCTGACGATCGTGGCGCTCCTCGGCCTCGCCGTCACCTGCTACGCCGCGACGACCACCTTCGACAAGCTGAACCGCGAGGTCTCCTACCGCGATCTGCTGGCGATGGTCGACAAGGAGGAGGTCCGCGACGTCGAGATCGGCGCCGACCGCGTCCGCGCCACGCTGGTCGCGCCGCCGGCCGGCCGGCAGATCTACGCCACCCGGCCGCCCGGGCTCGACGCCGGCCCGCTCGTCCAGGCCCTCGAGGCCCACAAGATCGACTACCGCGGCCACGTCGAGCGCAGCGCCTGGTGGAGCTCGCTCCTGGTCTGGCTGCTGCCGCTCCTCCTGATCGGCGGCGCCTGGTGGTGGCTTCTCCGCGGCGGGCGCGCGGCCGCCGCGTCGTCGCGGATCGGCGCGTCGAAGGTCCGGCTCTACGATCGCAGCCAGACCCAGCCGGTCACCTTCGCGGACGTCGCCGGCGTCGACGAGGCCGAGGCCGCGATGGCCGAGGTCGTCGACTTCCTCAAGCAGCCGGGCAAGTACCAGCGGCTCGGCGCGCGCGTGCCGAAGGGCGTGCTGCTGCTCGGCCCGCCCGGCACCGGCAAGACGCTGCTCGCGCGCGCGGTCGCCGGCGAGGCGAACGTCCCGTTCTTCTCGCTGTCCGGCTCCGAGTTCATCGAGATGTTCGTCGGCGTCGGCGCCGCCCGCGTGCGCGACCTGTTCGAGCAGGCCAAGTCGCGCGCGCCGTGCATCGTCTTCATCGACGAGATCGACGCCATCGGCCGCCGCCGCTCGGTCGGCCTCGGCGCCGCCGGCAACGACGAGCGCGACCAGACGCTCGGCCAGCTCCTCGCCGAGATGGACGGCTTCGATCCGTCGACGGCGGTCGTCATCATGGCCGCCACCAACCAGCCGGAGGCGCTCGATCCGGCGCTGACCCGCGCCGGCCGCTTCGATCGCCGGGTGCTGGTCGACCGCCCCGATGTCCGCGGCCGCAAGGCGATCCTCGCCGTCCACGCCCGCAAGCTGAAGCTGGCGGCCGGCGTCGATCTCGAGCTCGTCGCCCGCCGCACGCCCGGCATGGTCGGCGCCGACCTCGCCGCGCTGCTCAACGAGGCCGCGCTCGAGGCCGCGCGCCGCGGCGCCGACGCGGTCGAGCCCGCCGATCTCGAGCGCGCCGTCGACACCGTGCAGCTCGGCGCCGAGCGGCGCGGCCGCACGATGACCCAGGACGAGCAGCGCCGCGTCGCCTACCACGAGGCCGGCCACGCGCTGGTCGCGCTCTCCGTGCAGCACGCCGATCCGGTCCACCGAGTGTCGATCATCCCGCGGTCGATCGGCGCGCTCGGGGTGACGCTGCAGCTCCCGACCGAGGAGCACTACCTCATCACCCGCGAGGAGCTGCGCGACCGGCTCGCCGTGATGATGGGCGGCCGCGCGGCGGAGGAGGTCGTGTGCGGCGACATCTCGACCGGCGCCGGCGACGACCTCGAGCGGGCGACCGAGCTCGCGCGCCAGATGGTGACCCGCTTCGGCATGAGCGACCGGCTCGGCGCGCAGACGTTCGGCCGGGTCTACGCGCCGCGCTACCTCGACGTGCGCGGGCTGGAGGAGCGCAACTTCGGCGAGGAGACGATGCGGACGATCGACCGCGAGGTGCAGGCGGTGCTCGTCGAGCAGCTCGAGCGCGCGCGGGCGATCGTGCGCGAGCGGCGGGCGGAGCTGGAGGCGCTGGCGGCCCGGCTGCTCGTCGACGAGACGCTCGATCGCGAGCGGATCGAGGCGCTGGTGCCGGCGCGCCGCACCACCGCCCGCGCGGCCTGACCGGCGCCTGGCGCTCACATCGGCGTCGCGAACGGGTGCGCCGCCGGCAGCGCCGCGTCGGTCGCCGGCAGCGGCGTGACCGCGGTCGTCTCGTCGAACCAGACGTACTCGTCGAACTGCGCCGGCAGCACCGCCTGGAAGTAGTGGCTCTCCAGCTCGGTCGCCGGCCGGTAGACGACGCCGATCGCGCGCTCGAGCCGCGGGGCCATCAGCTCGTCGCGCAGCTCGTCGCGCACCGGGTCGCGCAGGGGGACGAGCGCCGCCGGCACCCGCGCGTCGTGGAACAGCCGCTCGTAGCTCTCCGGGTGCGCCGGCCGCACGCGCATCCGCTCCATCGGCTCGTCCCAGTCGTCGGCCGCCGCGACGACGCCGTGGTCGGTGCCGAAGCCGACCAGGTACGCCCGCGCGCCGAACCGCGCGCGGCAGAGGTGGCCGACGTTGTGCTCACCGCGCGTCCCCATCTCGGTCGCCGCCGCGTCGCCGACGTGCGAGTTGTGCTCCCACACGATCATCTTGCAGGCCGCGCCGCGGTGCTCGAGCAGCGCCTCGAGGGTGTCGAACATGTGCTGGTCGCGCAGGTTCCACGACGCGGTCGCGCCGTAGTACATCGTGCGGTAGTAGCGCTCGGCCCCGGCGACGACCGCCGCGTTGCGGGCGCCGTCGAGGAAGTCGTCGCCGTCCTGCACGGAGTAGTCGAGGCGGCGCGCGAGTAGCTCGCGCAGCATCGCGACGACGTCGTCCTCGCACGCCCTCATGCGGCCGCTGACGACCGCGCGGCCGTACGCCGCCGGATCGTTCTGCCACGGCGTCAGCCGCCCGTAGCGGGCGCGCGCCGCCGCCGCCGCCACCGGATCGACGCGGTCGAGGTAGCGGACGACCTCGTACGCCGACGTGTAGAGGCTGTAGAGATCGAGGCCGGCGAAGGTGACGCGGCGCGCGGGCTCGCGGACCTCCTGGTTGTACGCGTGCAGCCAGGCGAGCAGCTCCTCGGTCTCGCGGTTGCGCCACATCCACGTCGGGAAGCGGGTGAACGGCTGCCACGAGCGCGGCCGGCGCGGCAGGTCGCGCACGTAGCGGTCGGCGATCGCGGCGTCGGGCCAGTCGCCCTCGATCGCGACCGCGGTGAAGCCGTGGCGCAGCACCAGCTCCTTCGTGATCCGTGCGCGCATCCGGTAGAACTCGGACGTGCCGTGGGTCGCCTCGCCGAGGAGGACGACCCGCGCGTCGCCGATCCGCTCGAGCAGCGAGCCGAGCGCGACGTCGTCGATCCGATCGATCGGCTCCGCGCACTCGGCGATCAGGTTGCCGATCGACGACGCGCGCACCGGCCGGCCGGTCGCGCGCACCGGCGCCGGCGCGCGCGGCGGGATCGGCGCGCCGGGGCGGCGGCCGGTCGT
>DASZXE010000010.1:0-6641 GCA_035546475.1 Kofleriaceae bacterium | reverse complement strand
TGTGCGCCCCGCTCGCCGACGCGCCGCCCGCGCTCGCCCGCTGGATCCTCGCCGGCTGGCTCCGCGCGCGCACCGAGCCGAGCACCGTTCACGTCGAGGCGGTGCGCCGGCTCTGCCTCGGCCCCGATCGCGGCACGCGCGGCCTCGACCTGCCCGGCCTGCGCGTCGCGCGCGTCTACGACCGCCTGGCGGCCGAGGCGCCGGCCGCCGCTCCACCGGCGCTGCTCGTCACCGGCCCGGCCGGCCCGTACCTCGTCCGGCCCTGGCGCCCCGGCGACCGGATGAAGCCGCCCCGGCTGCGCGGGCACTCCCGCAAGCTCTCGGACCTGTTCATCGACGCTCGCGTGCCGCGGCCGCTTCGCGCGACCGCCCGCGTCGTCGAGGACGCCGCCGGGACGATCGTCTGGGCCGAGCACCTCGGCCCCGCGCTCGGCGCCGACGTGCAAGTGGTGCAAGGCGGGCAGGGCGCCCGGCCCCCGCGACGCCCCGTCGGCGGGCCTTGAGCGCGCCATCCTCCTGTCACAGCTACCCGAAATACCAGGGCCCGGCGGTCCGATCGGTGGTGGTCGGACGCCTGCTCGTGAGTATACTGGCGGCTAGCGTCTCTTCCCGCCCGTCACCAGACGAGAAAGCTCCGCTTTGCGTCAGTCCCACAAGACCCTCCTCATCTGGTTCATCTTGATCGCGGTGTTCGTGAGCATCTACAGCATGTTCGCGGACTCCTCGACCAAGGCGAAGGAGATCGACGTCAAGCAGTTCCGCGCCGACCTGGCGGCCATCGCCGGCTGCCCGAAGGACGTGCCGACGACGCCGGCCGACTGCAAGCCGATGCAGAACACGATCGAGAAGGTCAAGATCGAGCCCGGCACCCGCGGCGACGCCAAGTACATCATCACGTACAACGCCACCAGCGTGAAGGGCGTGGTCAACGGCCCGTACCTCGCCGGCGACCTGACCGCCGCGATGGACAAGGCGGGCATCTCCTACTCGGTGAAGGTGAAGGACGACTCGAGCATCTGGCCGCAGCTCCTGCTGTCGTGGCTGCCGATGCTGCTGCTGTTCGCGATCTTCTTCTTCTTCATGCGCCAGCTCCAGGCCGGCGGCGGCAAGGCGATGAGCTTCGGCAAGTCGAAGGCGAAGCTGCTCACCGACAGCCAGAACCGCATCACGTTCAAGGACGTCGCCGGCGTCGAGGAGGCCAAGGACGAGGTCGAGGAGATCATCGCCTTCCTCAAGGACCCGAAGAAGTTCACCAAGCTCGGCGGCCGCATCCCGAAGGGCGTCCTGATGATGGGCCCGCCCGGCACCGGCAAGACGCTGCTCGCCCGCGCGATCGCCGGCGAGGCGGGCGTGCCGTTCTTCTCGATCAGCGGCTCCGACTTCGTCGAGATGTTCGTCGGCGTCGGCGCCTCGCGCGTGCGCGACCTGTTCGAGCAGGGCAAGAAGAACGCGCCGTGCATCATCTTCATCGACGAGATCGACGCGGTCGGCCGCCACCGCGGCGCCGGCCTCGGCGGCGGTCACGACGAGCGCGAGCAGACGCTCAACCAGCTCCTCGTCGAGATGGACGGCTTCGAGTCGAACGACGGCGTCATCATCATCGCCGCCACCAACCGGCCCGACGTCCTCGACCCGGCGCTGCTGCGGCCGGGCCGCTTCGACCGCCGGATCGTCGTCCCGCGCCCCGACCTGCGCGGCCGCATCGGCATCCTCGCCGTCCACGTCCGCCGCGTGCCGCTGTCGGCCGCGGTCGACCTCGACGTCATCGCGCGCGGCACCCCGGGCTTCTCCGGCGCCGACCTCGAGTCCCTCGTCAACGAGGCGGCGCTCATCGCCGCGCGCCGCGACAAGGACAAGGTCGACGCCGAGGACTTCGAGGAGGCCAAGGACAAGGTGCTGATGGGCGCCGAGCGCCGCTCGATGATCATCAGCGACAAGGAGAAGCGGACGACCGCGGTCCACGAGTCGGGCCACGCGCTGGTCGCGCGCTTCGTGTCGGGCCCCGGCGGCAACGAGGCCGACCCGGTCCACAAGGTGACGATCATCCCGCGCGGCCGGGCGCTCGGCCTGACCCAGCAGTTGCCGACCGAGGACCGGCTGTCGATGACGCGCGAGTTCGCGCAGAACCAGATCGCCATCCTGCTCGGCGGCCGCGTCGCCGAGGAGATCATCTTCAACCAGAAGACGACCGGCGCCGGCAACGACATCGAGCGGGCGACCGAGCTGGCGCGCGCGATGGTGACCGAGTGGGGCATGTCCGACGAGTTCGGGCCGCTCAACTTCGCCGGGTCCAAGCAGGAGGTCTTCCTCGGCCGCGACTTCGCGTCGAGCGAGCGCCACAGCGAGGACACCTCGCAGCGGATCGACGCCGAGATCCGCCGCATCGTGATGCAGCAGTACGAGCGGGTCTCGAAGCTGCTGGCCGCGCACAAGGAGGACCTCGAGCGGGTGGCCGACGCGCTGCTCGACTACGAGACGATCGACGGCGACGACATCGACCGGCTGCTCAAGGGCGAGAAGATCGCCCGCCCGATGCCGGCGTCGCGCAAGCGCGCCGAGACGGCCAAGCCGGGCGACGAGGAGTCGAAGAAGCGGCCGTCGCTGATCCCGCCTCATCCGCTGGGCAAGGGCGACCCCGAGCCCGAGCCGGTCTAGAATCGGCTCGTGCCTCGACCTCCCGCGCCGCTCATCAAGGAGTTCACCCATGACGGGCGGCGGGTGTCGTACGCGGAGCACGGCAGCGGGCCGCGCGTCCTCGTCCTGACCCACGGCCTGCTGATGGACCGGCGCATGTACACGGCGCTGGCCCCGGCGGTGGCGGCGCGCGGCCACCGGGTCATCACGGTCGACATGGTCGGCCACGGCTCGTCGGACCAGCCGCTCGACATGAGCGCGCACACGATGACCCAGTACGGCTCCGACGTGATCGCGCTGCTCGATCACCTGGGCGTCGATCAGGCGGTCATCGGCGGCACGTCGCTGGGCGCCAACGTGTCGCTCGAGGCCGCGGTCGCGGCGCCGGAGCGGGTGCGCGCGCTGGTGCTGGAGATGCCGGTGCTCGAGCACGGCATCGTCGCGGCGGCGGCGGTCTTCGTGCCGCTGGCGATCGCGCTGCGGGTCGGCAAGCGCAACATGGCGCGGCTGGCGAGGCTGCTCCGGCTGGTGCCGCGCAGCCACTTCCTGGTCGACGTCTTCATCGACTTCGTGCGGCGCGATCCGCTGTCGTCGCTGGCGGTGCTCGACGGGCTGACCTTCGGCCGCATCGCGCCGCCGGCGGCGGTCCGCAAGCAGCTCCGCCACCCGACCTTGATCATCGGCCACCGGGCCGACCCGATCCACCCGTTCTCCGACGCCGAGTTCACCGCGCGCGAGCTGCCGAACGCGCGGCTCCTGGCGGCGAAGTCGATCTACGAGTGGCGGCTGTCGCCGCGCCGGCTGACCGACGAGCTGTGCCGCTTCCTCGACGACGTCTGGTCGCGCCCGGTCGAGGTCGCCGCGGCGAGCTAGGTGCGACGATGACCACGGTGCTGTTCGTGCACGGACTCGAGTCGGGGCCGCACGGCCGCAAGGTGCGCGTGCTGACCGAGGCCGGCTTCGACGTCGTCGCGCGCCGGATGCCGTGCAGCCGGCCGTACGTCGCGCGCGATCCGCTGGTGATCGCCGCGGTGGCGGCGGCGGCCGGCGCGGCGCTGTTCGCGTTCGAGGTCGGCGGCCTGCTCGGTCTGGTCGGCGCGCTCGCGATCGCGGCCGCGATGGTGCCGCGCGCGCGGGCGGCGCTGGCGACCCGCGTCTTCCGCCGCAGCGTCGAGGTCCAGCGGCGCGCCCTCGAGCAGCACCGGATCGACGTCGTGGTCGGCTCGTCGTTCGGCGGCGCGGTCACGGTCGAGCTCCTGCGCAGCGGCGCCTGGCGCGGCCGCACGGTGCTCCTCTGCCCGGCGCACGTGCTCGTCGCCCACCGCGGGCGCCGGGCGGCGCCGTCCCTGCGCTCGCTGCCGGCGGAGGTCCGCGAGCGGATCGTCGTCGTCCACGGCGAGGCCGACGACATCGTGCCCGTCTCGCACTCCAAGGTGCTCGTCCACGGCACCGGCGCCCGCCTCATCCTCGTCGACGACGACCACCGGCTCACCGCCACCGCCACCGCCGACAACCTCTCCGCCTGGATCGCCCTGACCGCCCGGCCCCCCGCGGCCTGACCGGTTCTTGCGAAGAGCGTCTGTCGATCCGCCGTGATCGTCAGCGCGTCATCAGGGCGCGCTCGACCAGGCGATCCTCGTCATGGAGGCGCAGGATCTTCACCGTCACGCGGCCCTCGGCCGTGAGCGCTTCGATGCGAACACCGTCGAACCGGAAGTGTTCGGTCCAGCGGTCGAGGCGTGGATGGAAGAAGCGGACGAGGACACCGGTCGCGGGATCGAACGAGCCGACGTTTGGCCCCTTGTGGCGGTTGCATCGCATGCACGCGAGCGCGAGGTTCTCGGCGCTCGTGTCGCCACCATGCTGACGAGGAACGATGTGATCGGGCTCGTGCCGATGGAGCGCGAGCGCTTCGGGCAGCAGGCAGTACTCGCACCGTGCACCCGCCCGCTCCGTCACGAGGCGGCGGAGCTCGCCCGCGATCTCAGTGGACATGCTCGCGCTGCAGACGTGCTTTCAGCATGATCAGGATGTGCTCGATCCTCTCGAGCTCGTCCTGCTCGGTCTGCTCTTCGGGCGAGAGCTGACCGGCAGCCTGGAGCGCGAACAGTCGCCGCAAGCGACGCTGCGAACGATCCGACGCATGATACTCGAACACCTCGACCGCCGACGGGCCGCCGGCGAGAAACTCCACGATCTCCGACGCGGTCTCGACGGCCTGGGTGCGAAAGCCGGCGAGTCCGAGCTCGAGCACGGTCGACAACCACGGCTTCATTCGTTCCAGACGGCGCGCCAGCTCATCGGGAACCTCGACCGTCACGGCTCGGGTCTCCATCGAGACCATCGTAGCCGAGATCGACACTCGAGCCACCTGGTTGCGGTTGGCCCGGCGTGACCGCCATGACCGCGCGCCGGTCAGGGGACGACGACGAGCGGGACGCCGAGGCTGCCGGCGGTCGGCTCGCCGGCGTCGGCGAGGTCGTCGAGCGCGCGCAGCTCGGGGCTGCGGCCGGCGACGGCGAGGAACTGCTCGCGGTCGAGGGTGCCGCGGCCGGCGAGCCAGGTCGCCTCGTCGAAGATCGGGTCGTCGGCGAGCACCAGCTCGCCGCGCGGGTGGCCGGCGGCGTCGACGAGCCGCGCGACCGGCGACAGCTCGGCGCCGCTGCCCTCGACGAGCACGCGGCCGAACGCGAGCGGCACCAGCGCGACCAGCAGCGCGGCGTCGCGCGGGTCGACCCCGCGGGCCTCCATCGCCGCCCGCAGCTCGCCGTCGCTGCGTCCGCCGCCGGTGGCGAGGTCCGCGATCGCGCGGCCGACGTCGAGGCCGCCCTGCAGCACGAGGAACATGCGCACGCTGCCGCCGCCGGGCCCGGCCGGCGGCCAGCTCGCCGCCTCGAGCTGCTCCTGGCCGTGGTCCCACGGCTCGTTGTCGAGCAGCGCCTCGGTCACCACCAGCTTCGTCTCGCGCTGCACGAAGAAGAAGCGGACCCAGTGGGTGCCGGTCGGCAGCTCGCTGCCCTCGATGATCGTGCGGGCGACGTCCTCGATCGTGCGGACCGCGGGCACGTCGCCACGGCCGGTGACGCCGGCGGTGGTGACCGCGCGCACCGTGCCGTCGACCTCCCACGCGGTGCGGACGACGTCGGCCTCCTCGACGTAGAGGAAGGCGGCGAGCAGCGCGTGCAGCGTGCCGATCGCGAAGGTGCGCCAGGCGTCGAGCCGGCGCGCCTCGACCGACGGCCCGAAGCCGCCGAACGACTCGATGACCGGCGTGCCGACCCACGGCACGAAGACGACGTCGAGCTGGAGGGCCTCGCCCTCGAGGGCGGTGAACGCCGCGGTCGCCTGACAGCCGCGCGGCAGCCGCAGGAGGTCGCCGTCGCGCGTGGCCGCGACCTGGTGGTGGGCGAGGAGGGCGGCGAGCGCGGCGACCGGGTCGTCGCCGGCGAGTGCGCGCCGCACGTCGTCGTCGGCGCGGCCGGTGGCCAGCCGGTGCGCGCGCTGGCGCAGGCCGGTGATCGCCGCGCTGTCGCCCGCGAGCTCGGCCTCGAGCGCGAGCGCGTCGTCGAGGCGGGCGAGCGCGAGCAGGTCCTCGACGGCGGGCGCGCCGCCCTCGGCCTCGAGCCGCGCGACCAGGACCTGGCTCAGATCCGAGGTCAGGTTGCGGCACGCCTCGAGCGCGGCCTCGCGATCGCCGCGCGCGGCGGCGTGGCGCGCGAACGCGACCAGCGCCGCGGCGACCCGCTCGTAGCAGTGGCCGAGCAGGCTGGTGACGATGCCGCAGTGGAGGCCGAGCGCGTCGTGCGCGCGCTGCGCATCGTCGGTGTCGGCGAACAGACCGGCGAGCGCCTGGCTCGCCTCGGCGAGGGTGACGGCGTCGAACCAGAGCGGCGACCCGTCGAGCGCGTGCGGGGCCTCGCCACGCCGCTCGCGGGCGAGCGCGCCGGCGCGCGCGGTCACGCCGGCCGCCCGCCGCACCACCGCCAGCCGCTGCGCGGCCGCGTCGG
>DASZXE010000009.1:0-4034 GCA_035546475.1 Kofleriaceae bacterium | reverse complement strand
GGCCGAGGCCGCCACCGGGGCGGCTCGTCCCCGCCGCCGCTGACGCGCCGGCCGAAGCCGAGGCCGCGGCTCGTCCCCGCCGCCGCTGAACGCGCCGGCCGCCGCTGAGGTCACCGGCCCGCGCCCGAAAATGGCGCGAGGCGCCCGGTCGAGGGCGCCCCGCGCGGACCGGACCGCGACCCGCTCAGGCCGCTTCGGCGGTGGCGGCCGACGACGAGGTCGGCTTGCTCGCCGACGCGCCGGTGTCGATCCGCATGCCGTAGAACGAGCGGTAGGCGAAGAACATCGCGACCGCGAGGCCGACCGCCGCGATGATGATGTTGTAGGTGAACCAGGAGCCCTTCGCCGCCGGCGTCTTGCCGTGGAGCTTCTCGGCCAGGCCGACCGCCAGCACGCCGAACAGCGTGGTGAACTTGATGACCGGGTTGAGCGCGACCGACGAGGTGTCCTTGAACGGGTCGCCGACGGTGTCGCCGACCACGCACGCGGCGTGGAGGCCGGTGCCCTTCTCCTTCAGCTCGACCTCGACGACCTTCTTCGCGTTGTCCCAGGCGCCGCCGGCGTTGGCCATGAAGATCGCCTGGTAGAGGCCGAACAGCGCCATCGAGATCAGGTAGCCGATGAAGAAGTACGGCTCGAGGCAGGCGAACGCGAGCGTCGAGAAGAACAGCGTCAGGAAGATGTTGATCATGCCCTTCTGCGCGTAGCGCGTGCAGATCTCGACCACCTTCTGCGAGTCCTCGGTCGACGCCTTCTCGGCGCCGTCGAGGCGGATGTTCTCCTTGATGAACTCGACCGCGCGGTAGGCGCCGGTCGACACCGCCTGCGTCGACGCGCCGGTGAACCAGTAGATCATCGCGCCGCCGGTGATGAGGCCGAGCAGGAACGGCGGGTGCAGCATCGACAGGTTGTTGACCAGCGCGGGCTGCAGGCCCTCGGTGAGCAGCATGATGATCGCGAAGATCATGGTCGCCGCGCCGACGACGGCGGTGCCGATCAGCACCGGCTTGGCGGTCGCCTTGAAGGTGTTGCCGGCGCCGTCGTTCTCCTCGAGGAAGTGCTTGGCCTTCTCGAAGTTGGGCTTGAAGCCGAACTCCTTCTGGACCTCCTCCTCGACGTTCGGGATGGTCTCGATGACCGACAGCTCGTAGACCGACTGGGCGTTGTCGGTGACCGGGCCGTACGAGTCGACGGCGATCGTCACCGGGCCCATGCCGAGGAAGCCGAAGGCGACCAGGCCGAACGAGAAGACCGCGGCCGCCGCCGACGAGGCGAACACGCTCATCGAGCCGCCCGAGCCGACCCGGATCAGCTCGGCGAGGCCGGCGGTGGTCGACACGCCGTAGGCGATGCCCATGAGCGCGACGATGGCGAGGCCCATCCAGTACGCCGAGAAGTTGCCGGCGGTGAGGCCCGACAGCACGTTCAGCGAGGCGCCGCCCTGGCGCGAGGCGGTGACCACCTCGGCGACGTGGCGGCTGCGGGTCGAGGTGAAGACCTTGACCGTCTCGGGGATGATCGCGCCGGCGAGGGTGCCGCACGAGATGATGACCGACAGCTTCCACCACAGGCCGTAGCCCAGGTTGGTGCCGGCCCACACGTCGTTGCCGCCGACGTGGGCGACCGTCATCACGTGGCCGGCGCCCGGCCCGATGAGGAAGTACGAGATGAGGAAGGTGAGGCCGAGCGAGATGAACGAGGTCAGCCAGACGAGGACGGTGAGCGGGTGCTCGAAGTCCATCTTGTCGGCGGTGGCGTAGCGGCTCTTGGTGACCGCCTCGTTGAGCAGGTAGCTGACGATCGACGCGATGATCATCGCGATGCGCATCGTGAAGATCCAGACGAGGAGGATGACCTCGAAGTGGGCGACCTGCGACAGCGCGACGAGGATGAAGGTGATGAGCGCGACGCCGGTGACGCCGTAGGTCTCGAAGCCGTCGGCGGTGGGGCCGACCGAGTCGCCGGCGTTGTCACCGGTGCAGTCGGCGATGACGCCGGGGTTGCGCGCGTCGTCTTCCTTGATGTTGAAGACGATCTTCATCAGGTCGGAGCCGATGTCGGCGATCTTGGTGAAGATGCCGCCGGCGATGCGCAGCGCGGCCGCGCCCAGCGACTCGCCGACGGCGAAGCCGATGAAGCACGGGCCGGCGTAGCGGCCGGGCAGGAACAGCATGATGGCGAGCATCAGCAGGAGCTCGATCGAGATGAGCATCGTGCCGATCGACATGCCGGCCTTGAGCGGGATCGCGTAGGTCGGGTACGGCTTGCCCTTGAGCGACGCGAAGGCGGCGCGGCTGTTGGCGAAGTTGTTCACCCGGATGCCGAACCAGGCGACGCCGTAGCTGCCGAGGATGCCGACGACCGAGAAGCCGGCGATCGCGGCGACCTTGCCGGCCGGGACGTGCTCGAGCGCGGCGAAGTAGACGACGATGACCGCGGCGACCAGCACCCACAGCCCGGCGATGAACTTGCCCTGGGTCTCCAGGTACGTCTTGCAGGTCGCGTAGATGAGCTCGGAGACGTCCCGCATCGACCTGTGGACGGGCGCCTTCTTGAGCTGGTTGTAGATGGTGAGGCCGAACAGCAGGCCGATCGCGCAGACGATCAGGCCGAGCGACAGGAGCGTCCAGCCGCTCATGCCGAGGAACTTGATGGTCTTGAAGCTGGGCAGGACCAGGTCGGCCTCGGAGCGGATCACGTGTCCGCCTCCGCCTTCGGGTGCCGCGCCGGCCAGGGCGCTGAGCAGGGAGATCATGGGTTCACCTCGTGGACGTTTCGTGGCTTTCGCCGGTGCCGCGCGCAGGGCCGCGCGCCCGGTTTCGTGGTGGCGCGTTATAGGCAGCCGGACCCGCAGGTTGCAAGCCTCGGGCGAAATCCCGTGAAGGGGGGGCGATCGGGGGTCGCACGGTGTGATATCCGTGGTATCGGGGCCCGGATGCGCCGCCCCGAGATCCTCGCGCCCGCCGGCGACGACGCCGCGCTCGCCGCCGCGCTGGCGGCCGGCGCCGACGCGGTCTACTTCGGCCTCGACGACGGCTGGAACGCGCGGGCGCGCGCCGCGAACTTCTCGCTCGCGCGGCTGCCCGAGGTCGTCGCGCGGATCCACCGCGCCGGCGCGCGGGCGTACGTCACGGTGAACACGCTCGTCTTCGAGGCGGAGCTGGCGGCGGTCGAGCGGATCCTGCGCGACATCGCGGCGGCCGGGGCGGACGCGATCATCGTGCAGGACCCGGCGGTGGCGCTGCTCGCGCGGGCGATCTGCCCGGCGCTCGAGGTGCACGCGTCGACGCAGATGACGGTGTCGTCGGCGGAGGGGGCGCGGATCGCCGCCCTGCTGGGCGCGACGCGGGTCGTGGTGCCGCGCGAGCTGTCGGTCGACGAGATCGCGGCGTTCGCGCAGGCCAGCCCGATCGAGCTGGAGGTCTTCATCCACGGCGCGCTGTGCGTGTCGTGGAGCGGGCAGTGCCTGACGTCGGAGTCGTTCGGCGGGCGCTCGGCGAACCGCGGGCAGTGCGCGCAGAGCTGCCGGCTGCCGTACGACCTCGTCGTCGACGGCGAGGTGCGCGAGCTCGGCGAGGTGCGCTACCTGCTGTCGCCGCAGGACCTGGCCGGCGCGGCGGCGGTGCCGGCGCTGGCGGCGGCCGGGGTGGCGAGCCTGAAGATCGAGGGGCGGCAGAAGGGGCCGGCGTACGTCGCGACCGCCGTGGAGGGCTACCGGCGCTGGCGCGACGGCGTGGTGTCCGGCGCGCCGGACGAGGCGGCGCTCGCGCGCGACCTCGGCGCGATGGCGCTGGCGTACTCGCGCGGCGGCTCGCTCGGCTTCCTCGGCGGCGTCGACCACCAGCGGCTGGTCGTCGGCCTGGCGCCCAAGCATCGCGGCGCGTACCTGGGGCGGGTGGTGGCGAAGAGCGAGCGCGGCGTCCCACCGAGGGTGACAGGGACCGGCTCCACACCGGCGCACAACCAGCGCGCTGGCTGGTGGGTCGAGGTCGTGCGCGAGGCCGGCGTCGACGGGGCGGAGGGCGGGCGGCCGT
>DASZXE010000008.1:0-16900 GCA_035546475.1 Kofleriaceae bacterium | reverse complement strand
GCCGCTCGCCGCCCGCCGCCCGGGCAAGTAGGCTGCGCCCATGTCGACCGCCGCCTCCGCCGACGACGCCGCCGCCCCCCCTCCCGACGTCGCCGACGCCCGCGCGCTCGCCGATGCCACCGACGCGCTCGTCGCCGCGGCCGTCACGCGCCTGGCCGCCCTCACCGCCGGCGGCGAGACCATCGACGAGCACCAGGTCGCCGTCGAGGTCGTCACCTGCGCCGCCACCGAGGCCCGGGTCGCGCGCGCGCTGCTCGACGCCGTCGACGCGAACCCGTCCTCCGGCCCCGCCTTCCGCCACCCCGCCCTCTGCGCCGTCGCCGGGCTCCACCGCGCCGCCCGCGATCGCCTCGACACCGTCGCCGCCGTCCCCGGCCTCGACCTCGACGACGCCCTCGACGCCGCGCGCGCCCCCGCCGTCCGCGCCGCGCTCGCGCGCCTGGGCGACGAGCGCCACCTGCGCGCGATCGGCCGCGCCGTCATCGAGACCGGCGGCAAGAACCCGTGGCCGCTCGAGCCCACGCTCGCCGAGATCCGCGCCAGCGTCCGCCAGTTCGCCGACCGGGCCGTCGCGCCGCGCGCCGAGCAGCTCCACCGCCACGACGACCTCGTCCCCGACGACATCATCGCCGCCATGGCCGACCTCGGCTACTTCGGCCTGTCGATCCCCGAGGCCGACGGCGGCCACGAGCTCGGCAACCTCGCCATGATCCTCACGACCGAGGAGCTGTCGCGCGCCTCGCTCGCGGCGGCCGGCTCGCTCATCACCCGCCCCGAGATCCTCGCCAAGGCGCTCCTGGCCGGCGGCACCCCGGCCCAGCGCCAGGCGTGGCTGCCGCGCATCGCCTCCGGCGAGCTGATGGCCGCGATCTCGGTCACCGAGCCCGACACCGGCAGCGACGTCGCCGCCGTCTCCTGCCGCGCGACCCCCGCCACCGACGCCGACGGCCGCCCCGGCTGGCGCATCACCGGCGCCAAGGCGTGGTGCACCTTCGCCGGGCGCGCCGACGTCATCGCGCTCCTCGCCCGCACCGATCCCGAGCCGTCGCGCGGCGCCCGCGGCCTCTCCCTCTTCATCGTCGAGAAGCCGCGGTTCGACGGCCACGCCTTCACCGCCGAGCAGCCCGGCGGCGGTCGCCTCACCGGCAAGGCCGATCGCACGCCCGGCTACCGCGGCATGCACTCGTTCACCCTCGCGTTCGAGGACTGGTTCGTCCCCGCCGCCAACCTCGTCGGCGAGGAGGGCGGCCAGGGCCGCGGCTTCTACCTGCAGATGGCCGGCTTCGCCGCCGGGCGCCTGCAGACCGGCGGCCGCGCGTGCGGCCTCGCCCAGGCCGCGCTCGAGCAGACCGCCGCCTACGTGGCCACGCGCCGCCAGTTCGGCCGGCCGATCGGCGACTTCGGCCTCACGCAGCACCAGCTCGGCCTGATGGCGACCCGCCTGGCCGCCGCCCGCGCGATCACCTACGCCGCCGCCGCCGCCATGGACGCCGACGAGCGCGCCGCCGCCCCGCTCGCCGCCCAGGCCAAGCTGTTCGCCTCCGACGTCGCCGTCGAGGTCACCCAGCGCGGTCAGGTCCTCCACGGCGGCTGGGGCTACGCCGAGGAGTACCCGATCAGCCGCCACGTCGTCGACGCGCTGGTCCTGCCGATCTTCGAGGGCGTGCGGCCGATCCTCGTCCTCAAGGTCATCGCCCGCGCCCTCCTCGCCGCCGCCGGGCTCGTCAAGTCTTGAGCAACCCGTGTAAGCCGTCGCACGCCGCTGTTTCGCCGGGTTGCGCGACCGGTCTACAATCGGCCCATGATGCGCCTCCCTGCGTGGTCAGGTCTGGCCGCCCTCGCCTCGCTTCTCCTCCTGGTCCGTCCCGCCGACGCTGGCGATCCGCTCAAGCCGTACGTGCTCCTCATGCTGGACACGTCCGGTTCGATGGTCAACAACGCGACCGGGTTCGGACCGCCGAGCTGTGGCGGCAGCGACACGCGCCTCGATCACGCCAAGTGCGCGATCAACCACATCGCGAACTCGTACGGCGATCTGGTGCTGGGCCTGTCTCGCTTCCGCCAGACGACCACCGACAACACGCCCGCCAACGGCTGCACGATGGCCGCCGGCTGCGGCCTGACGTCGTCGAACCCCGACACCGCGTTCGAGCTGCTGGTCGGCATGGTCGACGGCAACAACGACCTGCTCGCCCGCTGGACCGACTTCTCGCAGAACACCTGCATGCCGCCGAACCCGCTCGGCGCCAACGACGACCCGGAGGTGTTCTCGGCGGCCGGCACCCCGATCGGCGGCGCGCTGGTCGGCGCCCGCCTCTACTGGCAGGGGGCCAACTTCAGCAACGGCACGTCGCCGTGGCCGGCGGGCCAGCCCGGCTTCTCGCCGATCACCAACGACCCGCTGAAGAACGTCTTCCTGCCCAACGGCCACCAGTGCCGGCCGTACATCGTCATCGATCTCACCGACGGCAACGAGGACTGCGGCGGCAACCCGGTCGCCGCCGCCGCCTCGCTGCTCAACACGCCGGTCGGCGGCCAGAACTACCGGATCGAGACCAAGGTGATCGGCTTCGACGTCGGCGTGCCCGACCAGCAGATCGAGGACATCGCCCACGCGGGCGGCGCGCCCGACGGTCCGGGCAACGAGGGGCAGTACGTCCAGAACGAGGAGCAGCTCCAGCTCGCGATCTCGCAGATCATCGCCGACTCGCTGCGCTTCGAGCAGTGCAACGACCTCGACGACGACTGCGACACGCTCATCGACGAGGACTTCCCCAACAAGGGGATGGCCTGCCACGACAACGGCATCGGCCGCTGCCAGGGCACCGGCGTCTACGTCTGCAACGCCAACCACTCGAACACCGAGTGCCAGATCACGCAGCCGGGCGCCCAGCCGACGCCCGAGATCTGCAACGGCATCGACGACGACTGCGACAACAACATCGACGAGGGCCTCGTCTGCAACTGCACCGGCGTCGAGATCTGCAACAACCTCGACGACGACTGCGACAACCGCATCGACGAGGACCTGACCCGGCCGTGCGGCACCGACGTCGGCGAGTGCACCGCCGGCACCGAGACCTGCACCGCCGGCATGTGGACCGGCTGCACCGCCACCGACGGCAGCGCCGAGGTCTGCGACGGCCTCGACAACGACTGCGACGGCATCGCCGACGACCTCAGCCGCGAGTGCAGCGACCTGCCCGGCGGCAACCCCGACGTCGGCCCCTGCCACCCGGGCACCCAGGTCTGCGCGCCGAACGGCAACGGCACCTGGGGCGCGTGCCTCGGCGAGGTCGGGCCGACCACCGAGTCGTGCGACACGATCGACAACGACTGCGACACGCTCACCGACGAGGACACCGGCGGCGCCGACTGCTCGGGCGCGTGCGGCGTCGGCCAGACCGTCTGCCAGAACGGCGTCATCCAGTGCCAGACGATGGCGACCGGCGGCGACGAGACCTGCAACAACCACGACGACGACTGCGACACGCTCGTCGACGAGAACGTGCCCGACATGGGCCCGTGCAACATGGCGCCCGACGGCACGCCGCTGTGCGCGCCGGGCGTGCTGCGCTGCATGGGCGGCCAGTACGTCTGCGAGGGCGGCGATCCCGCGCAGCCGGAGACGTGCGACTGCCAGGACAACGACTGCGACGGCAACACCGACGAGGAGCCGCCGGACCTGTGCCCGGGCGGCTCGACCTGCACCCACTGCCAGTGCGCGATGCCGTGCGCGGCCGGCGAGTTCCCCTGCCCGGCCGGCCGCGTCTGCGTCGACAACTTCTGCCTGGTCGACACCTGCTTCAACGTGCAGTGCGATCCGCTGCCGAACGGTGACGTCACCGAGTGCCGCGACGGTCAGTGCGTCCGCTCGTGCGACGGCGTCACCTGCGGCCCGGGCGCCATCTGCTACGGCCCGGCCGGCGAGTGCCGCCCCGACGACTGCAGCACGTTCCCCGACCGCTGCGCCTCGAACGAGGAGTGCGTCGACGGCACCTGCGTGCCCAACCCGTGCGCCGGCGTCACCTGCAGCGCGAACCAGTACTGCGTCGGCGGCGACTGCCTGTCCGGCTGCAGCACCGTCGACTGCCCTGACGGCCAGCGCTGCCGGCTCGGCCAGTGCGAGACCGATCCGTGCGGCCACCCGTGCGGCTTCGGCTTCTTCTGCGACGAGACGACCCACGAGTGCGAGAACGATCCGTGCCCGGGCGTGACGTGCCCGACCGGCGAGGCGTGCGACCCGCAGGACGGCCACTGCCACCAGGACCTGTGCGACGGGGTGACCTGCCCGAACGCGGGCGAGGTCTGCCGGCAGGGCACCTGCGACGTGCCGGTGCCGCCGCCCGACGCCGGCGTCGAGCCCGACAGCGGCAGCTACGTGACGACCGGCGGCGGTGGCGGCTGTAGCACCGGCGGCGGCGGCGGCGGCGGCGCGCTCGCGGCCCTGCTGGCGGGGACGGCGCTGCTCGTGCGACGGCGGCGCACCGGGGGAGGTGCCTCGTGAAGCGCGCGCTCGTCGCCGCGGCGGTGGCGCTGGCGGCCATCGCCATGGGCTCGTGCGGCATCAACGACTACTGCGTGCAGTGCGCGTCCTCGCACGACGGCGGCGCGATCGACGCCGCCGACGGTGACGCCATCGACGGCGGCGAGGAGATCGACGCCACGCCGTGCGTGCCGACCGGCGTCGAGGTCTGCAACAACCTCGACGACGACTGCAACGGCATGATCGACGACAACATCCCCGGCGTCGGCGACCCGTGCGGCACCGACGTCGGCGAGTGCACGACGGGCGTGCGCGAGTGCGCGAACGGCGTCATGCGCTGCACCGGCGTCGCGCCGACCGCCGAGCTCTGCAACGACAAGGACGACAACTGCAACGGCATGACCGACGAGGGCGATCCGGGCGGCGGCACGCCGTGCGGCTCCGACGTCGGCGAGTGCGTGGCCGGCCTCAACCACTGCATCGCCGGCCAGATCACCTGCGTCGGCTCGATCGGCACGCCGGGCGCCAACCCGGAGATCTGCGACGGCAAGGACAACGACTGCGACAACCAGTTCGACGAGGACATCCCGGCGATGGGCTCGTGCGGCACCACCGACGTCGGCGAGTGCTCGTTCGGCCAGCTCATGTGCGTCGGCGGGGTGCCGACCTGCCTCGGCGAGGTCGGGCCGTCGCTCGAGCTCTGCGACAACCTCGACCAGGACTGCGACGGCAACAACACGGACGGCTTCAACCTCAACACCGACCCGCGCAACTGCGGCGCGTGCAACCACGTCTGCGACCTGCCGCACGCGACCGAGGGCTGCGCCAACGGCCAGTGCACGATCGCGAGCTGCGATCCCGGCTGGCACGACGCCAACGGCATGGTCGGCGACGGCTGCGAGTACCAGTGCGACGTCACCGGCGTGCAGGAGGCGTGCAACGGCATCGACGAGGACTGCGACGGCAACATCGACGAGGGCGTGGTCGCCCCCGACATCTGCGATCACGACGGCGCCTGCGCCGGCACGGTGGCCACCTGCGGCCACGCCGCCGGCTGGCAGTGCAACTACCCGGCGACGGTGTCGACCGACGCCACCGGCGCGATCGTGCCGGAGTCGACCTGCGACGGCATCGACAACGACTGCGACACGCTCGTCGACGAGTCGCACCCGCTGAAGGGGACCACCTGCGGCGACAACGGCATGGGCATCTGCCAGGGCCGCGGCACCAACCAGTGCAACCCGGCGGATCCGTCGGGACCGGTCACCTGCGTCATCACCCAGCCGGGCCAGCCGATGGGCGTCGAGACCTGCAACAACCTCGACGACGACTGCGACGGCATCGTCGACGACAACCCGACGCAGGACTGGGTCTCGATCGGCGGCGGCCACCAGATCATGAAGTACGAGGCGTCGCACCCGGACGCGACCGCGCTCGCCGGCGGCAACGTGACGACGCTCGCCTGCTCGAAGCCGGGCGTGCTGCCGTGGACGAACGTCACGTACCTGCAGGCGCGCGCCGCGTGCAACGCGCTCGGCGCCGACCTGTGCACCGAGCAGGACTGGACGCGCGCCTGCTCGGTCATCACCAAGACCGGCTATCCGTTCGACGAGCCGGCCGCCAACAGCGGCTACATGTTCTTCGAGGGCGAGGACTACGCCGGCATCGCGACCGGCGTGGCGGGCGGCGTCACCCGCGCGTGGGTGCCCGACACCGCGCCGACCGGCGTGTCCGGCATGGGCGGGCTGAAGGCGGCCCCCGACAGCGGGGCCTCGGTGACGCTCGCCAACGCGCCCGGCCAGTCGCCGCGCCTCGACTACACGATCAACTTCGCGGCCGGCGCGCACTACGTCTGGGTCCGCATGTACGGCCCGAGCGACAGCTCCGACGCCGTGCACGTCGGCATCAACCCGGTGCCGCCGGGCGTGCCGACGGTGACGCTCGACGCGCCGTCGAACGGCGGCTGGGTCTGGGTGCGCGGCGGGCCGTTCAACATCGCGGCGGCCGGCACGCAGACGGTGAGCCTCTGGATGGCCGAGGACGGCGTGAAGGTCGACGCGGTGGTCGTGACCCAGTCGGCGTCGGCGACGGCGCCGACCGAGGTGCGGCCGGCCGGCGGGACCTGGTCGTACGCGGCGAACCCGACGGTGGCGCAGCCCGCGGTCTGCAACGACGACAACCTCGACACCAACCCGCTCCTGGGCGGCGACCAGGACGACATCGTCGTCGGCGGCTCGCAGCCGATGTGCTACGCGAACTGGTCGGCGACCGACCACGTCTTCGACCTGTCGGGCAACGTGAAGGAGTGGACGCTCGCCCGCAGCGCCGGCGCCAACCCGCTGCGCGGCGGCGCCTCGAACAACGAGACGACCGGCATCACCTGCCGCCTCGCCTTCACGCTCGCGAGCGACACCTTCTTCTTCCCGAACGTCGGCTTCCGCTGCTGCAAGTGACCGGCGCGCCGGCCGCCTGCGGGCGCCGGCGGCCGCGGTGGTGCTCGCGGTGGCCGCGGTGGGAGCTCGCGGCGGCCGCGGTGGCGACAGGTCTGATCACCGTCTTCGCTCTTCTGCTCGGTGTGCCTTGTCCGTAGAATGACGATCGGCAATCGACAGAGGAGCCCGACATGATCGAAGGGATTCGCGCGCGGCGCCGGAACCAGACCGACGAGGAGCTGCTGCTCGCTCATTTCTTCGAGGACCTGAGCCCCGCCGGCCGCGCCGCGGTGAGCTCGCTGCTCGAGGAGCGGCTCGGCCCGATCGACGCCTACGTGGCGCGGTTCGCGCGCGAGCAGGGCGACGAGCAGGGTCGGATCCTCGCGCGGCACGCGGTGCTCGAGCCGGGCGGCGACGGCGAGTCGCCGGCGATGCGCGGCACGATCGTGCTCGCGGGCGGCGGCCTCGGCTTCGTGCCGCGCGGGCCGGTCGACGACGAGCCGATCCGGCCACGCTCGATGGGCTTCGGCTTCGTCGGCATCATGGTCACGCAGATCGCGAGCGACCTGGCCGGCTACGGCCGCAAGGTGCCGAACCTCACGCGTCCGCGGGTGCCGGTGCCGCTGCCGTTGCTCGCGCGCCTCGATCCGCACGCGCTCTGGCTGCCCGCCAGCCCGGCCGGCTCGCTCCGCCAGAGCGCCGACGGCAGCGAGGTCCACCACGCCGGCGCCGCGCGCCTCGCCTGCGACGCCTACCTCGACTCCGACCCCGCCGCCATCGCGTGGGCCACCCGCCTCGGCTGGCGCGCCATCTCCTTCACCGTCGACGACGCGTGACTCGCTGGCCGGCGACTTCGGGTGTTCGCCACGGTCGCGTCACAGAGATGCAACCGGAACGTCGCTGGTGACGGCGGCGAGGTCCGGGCACGATGTGATCGATGATCGACGTGATCAAGGTCCACCGACTCGGCGAGATCCTCGACGATCCGAACGATGTGCGCGCCGAGGCGCTGCGCGCCATCATCCGCGCGCGCCGCGGCGTCGTCGTCCAGGACGCCCACACCGGCCAGCGCTTCACGCCCACGATGGTCGGCCGCGCCCTCAAGCTCGAGCCGGTCGCCAAGAGCTGACCGCCCGCCCCGGTTCGCGCGACTCGTGCGAACATCGCGGGATGAGGAGCTCGCTCGCGCTCGCGGCGACGCTGGTGACGGCCGCGGCCGGCTGCGGCGGCGCCGCCGGGGGCACACATGCGGCGACGACGCCTGGCGCGGCCCGAGCGACGCAGGAGGGCGCATCGACGCAGGAGGGCGCACCGACGCAGGAGGGCGCACCGGCGCAGGAGGGCGCACCGGCGCAGGAGGCGTCCGACGTGGCGTCGATGGAGCCCAAGGGCGCGCCGCCGATCCAGTGGATGAACGGCAAGGCCGACTGGGTCTGCGGTAGCCACGACGCGAAGGCGGTCGCGCACTACGACAAGGGCGTGCGGCTGTTCGACGACGGCAACGCGGAGGCCGCGATCGCCGAGTACCGGCAGGCCATCGCGCTCGACGCGCGGTTCTGCGACGCGATGGACAACCTCGGCGTCATCTACCGGCGGACCGACCGCCTCGACGACGCGATCGCCATGTACCAGCTCTCGCTGGCGGTCGCGCCGGCGAACCAGTTCGCGTTGCAGAACATCGGCGTCGCCTACCGGATGGCGCAGCGCCACGACGACGCGCTGCGCGCGTACCGGCGGCTGACCGAGGTCTCGCCCGGCAACCCGGAGGGCTGGTTCGGGCTGGCGCAGGTGGAATTGCTCGACGGGCGGCCGGCCGACGCGATGGCCGCCGCGCGCCGAGCCGAGCGCCTCTACCTCGCGCAGGGCTCCCAGCTGGTCGATGACGCGCGGCTCTTGCTCGGCCTCGCCGCCGCCGACGTCGCCGACTGGAAGACCGTGCGCGAGGCGCTCGGACCGATCGCCGACACGTTCACGCAGAACCCAGCGGTCGCCATCGACCTCGGCACCGCGTATCTGCAGCCGGACGCGCTCGACAAGGTGCGCGCGCGCGCCTACCTGCAGCACGCCCTCGCCCTCGGCGCCACCGTCGACCCCGTCCTCCTCGAGCGCGCGAAGTAGCGCGGCTCGCCACGGGCCATTCGGGCCCGTCTCCGACGCCACCTGCCCCCCGGTCGCGCGGAGTCGCGCGGGGCTGCGGCTCGTGTCACCGGGGGCGAGCGCGGCGCGGCCGAGCCCGCAACGTCAGCCGGAAACGCGGACCATCGAGCAGGACCTCCAGTGCTCGAGCACCTCGCGGCCGAGCAAGGCCTCGTCGGAGGCGATGACGCGCGCCAGGATCATCTCCGCCGTCTGCGCCGCGCACCCCGATCGCGGCCCTGCGGTTCGCGCATGGCTGGACGCACGCAAGGACCCGCCGGACGACGCCTCGTCGCGGGACAAGGCGTGCTCGTGGTCGCTGATGGCTGGCTGGTACCCGAGCCCGGGCGGTGAGGCGTTCTTCCAGGCCTTGTGGCGCGATCCGCCGGTGCGGAAGGCACTCCTCGCGAGGTTGCCACCGACGGGACTCAGCGAGGTACTGGCCCGCGTCGGCATCCAGGTACCAGACACGACCGAGACGAGTTGAACGCGGTCAGGGTCAGAAGTCCTTGCCGACGTTGAAGCCGAAGGTCCAGCGGGTCATCCTGGCGTCGAGGGCGTCGGTGCGGCCGGTCGGATCCTGCATGCGGTAGAAGTCGACGCCGTGGTCGACGTAGAGGGCGGCGTCGACCTTGGGGCCGAGCGGCAGGAAGAAGAACGGCCAGTAGAGGAAGCCGAGCGCGCGCACGCGGCCGCGGAGCTGGAGGCCGACGCCCGCGCCGAGCCCGCGGCCCGAGCGCTCGTCGACGCCGCCGAGCGCCTCGCGCGAGTCGGTGTCCCACGCGCCGTCGTCGTGCAAGGTCAGGTGGCTCATGCTGCCGCGCACGTAGCCCTGCACGCCCGAGGTCAGCGGCACGATGTAGCGGAGGTCGACGCCGTAGCCGACGCCGGAGACGTCCTCGTGGTCGTCGAGGAACTCGGGCGCGACGAAGCCCTCGACCGCGACGTTGCCGAAGCGGTGCCCGATCGCGAGGCGAAGGCGGCCGCCGCCCTTGCTGACCTGGCCGAGCTCGTTGCCGATCGTCGTCGGGCCGGCGCCGAACGAGAAGTAGTGGCCGTCGGCGAAGGCCGGCGAGGCGGCGGCGGTCAGCGTGAGCGCGACGAGGACGGCGGCGGCAGGGCGGGCGGCGCGGGCGGCGCGGTCAGCGCGGGCGGCGGAGGCGGCCGAGGCGCCGGAGGAGGAAGCGGCGGAGGAGGCGGCGGAGGCAGGCGCGGCGGCGAGCATGGCCGCGATGACAGCAAGGCCCTTGCCAGCCCACAAGTGCGCGTCCGCTCACGGTCGCTGACCTCGCCGCGTCGGAGGCCTCGCAGGATCCATGACGCCGGTGTCGCGAACCTTCCCGCGCCCGCGCCCGCGCGCGAGCGGCGGTGGGCGGCGCGGCGCGGCAGCGGCGGCGTGATACAAGGCCGCGATGGACCCGACCGGGCTCGACGGGAGCTGGCCCGGCCTCCCGCCGGGGCGCTGCCCGCGCTGCCTGCACCGGCTCGAGTGGTGTCTCTGCGCCGAGATCCCCCGCCTCGTCACGCGCACGCGCATCGTCATCGTCCGCCAGCACGCGGAGCGCTTCCGCTCGAGCAACACCGGGCGGCTCGCGCACCTCGCGCTCGCCACCAGCGCGCTCTGCGACGTCGGCGGCCCCGCGCGCCGCGACCTCGACGGCCTCGACGAGCCGGACGCCTGGCTGCTCTTCCCCGAGGGCGCGCCGTGCACGACCGCCCCCGCGCCGCCGCCGTCGACCGTCATCGCGATCGACGCGAGCTGGCACCAGGCCCGCCGCATGCGCCAGCGCCTGCAGCCGCTGCGCGGCCGCCGCATCCTCGCGCTCGCGCCGACGCCCGCGACCGCGCGCATGCGCAAGGCGCCGGTCGCCACCCACGTCTCGACGATCGAGGCGATCGCCGGCGTCCTGCGCCTCCTCGGCGAGCCCGACGCCGCCGACGCGCTCGATCGGCTGTTCGCCCTCGCGATCGAGCGCCAGCTCCGCTCGGGCCGCCAGCCGCACGGCACGACGGACGCCGGCGACTGACGCAGTTTCGGCGCCGGTCGCCCGCGTCACGAAGGCGAGGTGATCGGCGACACCCCGCCCGCAGGCGGCGCAAGCCACGACACCTCCTCGGGCGCGTGGCGCAACATCCACCAACCCGTGTTCACGGTCGCTGGCCGGACCACCTCGCCCCGCCCGCGCAGGCCCGCGAAAACCCTCGCCCGCCTCTGGACACGGGCCGCCAACGCGGGTTGGGCCCATGCTTGCACTGAGACAGGCTGGCCGTGCGATGATCGCGCGGCGCATCCCGAGGAAAAGCCATGAAGCCCGCCTCCCTTGCCGTGCTCGGTTCCCTGCTCCTCCTCCCCGCGATCGCCATCGCGCAGCCGCTGAGCGGCGGCGTGCCCGCCTACGGGCCGCCGCCCGGCTATCCGCCTCCCGGCGCGTACCCGGTGCAGCCCGGCCCGCCGCTCGCGCCCGGCGGCTATCACGATCGCGCCGGCCGCCTGTCGCTCGGCTTCTCGCTCGGCCTCGGTCAGCTCAAGATCAACGACGCGAGCGTCGCCTGCGACGGCTGCGACTACGATCCGATCGCCGGCAGCGGTGACGCGCACATCGCGTACATGATGTCGCATCGGCTCGCGCTCGGCTTCGAGGTCCAGCTCACCGACCAGACGATCGCGACCGATCCGAGCGGCAGCTTCACCGACTCGCTCGTGCAGAGCGGCGAGCTGTTCACCGCGCAGTACTGGCTGACGCCGCAGCTCTGGATCAAGGGCGGCATCGGCCCGGCGCAGCTCACCGCCACGCACGAGGACGCCTTCACCAGCACCTCGAGCGACTCGCTCGACGGCGGCGCCATCATGGGCGCGGTCGGCTACGAGGTCCTGTCGGCGCGCGACTTCGCGATCGACCTGCAGCTCCGCGGCTCCGGCGGCAGCTTCAAGGACGGCACCGACAACGGCGACGGCACCTTCAGCGACAGCACCTTCGGCACGACCTCGCTGCAGGTCGGCTTCAACTGGTTCTGAGCCGGTTCCGAGAGCCTCTCCTGTCGACGCGGCCGGCCTCGCGCCGGCCGCGGGCGTTTTCGGCGTCCGCGCGCGCCGCGGCGCCGCCGCGCTGTTGACATTCGGGCGCGCCGGCGGCGTGCTCGCCGGATGGCCGCCGCCGATGCCAGTGCCCCCGCCGCGAAGCACGACCACCTCGTCGAGGACCGGCGCCGGCTGTCGCGGTCGCTCCTGTGGCGCCTGCAGCGCGCGTACTACGCGGCGCGCGGCGCCGAGGCGTGGACCACCGGCAAGGTCCCCTGGTTCGTCAGCGCGAACGCCGCGCTCGCCCGCGCCTACGCGCAGGTGATCGACGGCTACCTCCGCGACGTCGCCGCCGGCGCCTACGGCCCCGAGCACGCCGACCCGGCCCGGCCGGTCTACCTCGTCGAGCTCGGCGCCGGCCACGGCCGCTTCGCGTTCCTCCTCCTCGAGCACCTGACCGCGCTCGAGTCGATGCGCGCCGGCCTCGGCCCGCGCGCGCCGCTCCGCTACGTGCTCACCGATCTGGCCGAGGCGAACCTCGCCTTCTGCGCCGCGCACCCGCGCCTGCGCCCGCACGTCGAGGCCGGCCGCATCGACCTCGCGCGCTTCGACGCCGAGCGCGACACCGAGCTGCACCTGCGCCGCTCGGGCGACGTGCTGTCGGCGGAGACGCGCCCCGCCGCGGTCGTCGCGATCGCGAACTACCTGTTCGACAGCCTCGTGCAGGACATCTTCCGCGTCACCGGCGGCGCGCTCGAGGAGAGCCTCGCCGCGCTCTACTCGACGCAGCCCGAGCCGGACCTCGACGACCCCGCGATGATCGAGCGGGTGAAGCTCGTCTACGAAGCGGCGCCCGCCGGCGACGCGCCGTACGGCGACCCCGCGCTCGACGGCATCCTCGCCGACTACCGGCGCACGATGACCGACACCGCGATCACGTTCCCGATCGGGCCGCTCACCTGCGTGCGCAACCTCCACCGGCTCGCCGGCGGCCGCCTGCTGCTGCTCACCGCCGACAAGGGCCAGGTGCACGAGGAGGAGCTGGCCCGCCGGCACGAGCCGCAGCCGGTCGTGCACGGCAGCTTCTCGATGTCGGTCAACTTCCACGCGATCGGCGCCTGGTTCCGGCGATCGGGCGGCGACGTCCTCGACGTCACGCCGCGCGACGGCACGCTGACGCCCAACGGCTTCGTCGGCGGCGCGACCGCCGCCACCGTCGTGCGCACGCGCGCCGCGTTCGCCGACGGCATCGAGGCGTTCGGCCCGATGGACATGCTGGAGCTCGCCGACGACATCTACAAGCTCGACAAGCCGTCGCTCGGCGCCCTGCTGGCGACCCTGCGCATGACCGACTGGGATCCGTGGGTCTTCTACCGGGTCGTCGATCGGATGCTGCCGCTCCTCGACGACGCCGGCGCCGCGCACCGCCGCGAGGCGCGCCGCGCGCTGACCCGCGTGTGGGCGCGCTACTACCACCTCGGCGGCACGCGCGACGTGCCGTTCGAGCTCGCGCGGGTGTGGCAGCGGCTCAAGCACCACGCCGAGGCGATCGAGCTGTACCGCGCCTCGATCGAGCTGTTCGGCGACAGCCACGTCACCCACTACAACCTCGGCCTCTGCCTGCACTACGGCAGCCACGATCACCGCGGCGCGCTGGCGGAGTTCGAGCGGGCGCTCGCGCTGCAGCCCGACTACGCGCACGCGCGCGACTGGCGCCTCCGCATGCTCGGCGAGCTGCGCGGCGAGCCGGCGACGGCGCCCGCCGGCTGATCGCGCGGCCCCGGGAGCTCGGCGTGGGCGCCTGACCGATCGTGTCCGGGACCGCGACCCGAGGCACGCCGTTCCACGCCGCGGGAGGCCTGGTCGCGTGACGCCGGCGGCCGGCGACGTCGTCGACCTCGACGCGGCCGAGGTCGAGGGCGGATCGTACGGCGCGTCGTTCGGCGGCGCGACGCTCGGGGCGGAGCCGCTCGACCGCGGCGGCGGCGGCGACGAGGACGGCGACGACCTCCGCGACGATGACGAGGCGCCGAGATGATCGCGGCGGCGCGCTCACGACCGCCGGCGACCTCGGCCTCGGCTGGAAGACCGCGCTGGCGGTGCCGCTCCGCCTCGGCGACCACCTGCGGCCCGAGGTCACGCTCGGCGCGTCCGGCGCGACCGCGGGCGAGCGCCACGCCGGCGCCGGGCTCGGCGTCGGCGTGCGCCGGTAGGCGGCGCCCGCGGCGCGCGTGTATGTTCGCCGCCGATGCGAGCGAACCCGAACTTCCAGAAGCTGCCGGCGGGCTACCTGTTCCCGGAGATCGGCCGGCGCGTGCGCGCGTTCTCGGCCGCGCACCCAGAGGCGAAGGTGATCCGGCTCGGCATCGGCGACGTCACCGAGCCGCTCGCGCCGGCGGTCGTCGCCGCGATGCACGAGGCGGTCGACGAGCTGGCCGTCCGCGAGACGTTCAAGGGCTACGGGCCCGAGCAGGGCTACGAGTTCCTCGTCGACGCGATCCGCGAGCACGACTACCGGGCGCGCGGCGTCGAGATCGCCGCCGACGAGATCTTCGTCTCCGACGGCAGCAAGTGCGACAGCGGCAACCTGCAGGAGCTGTTCGCGCCCGACGCGGTCGTCGCCGTCACCGACCCGGTCTACCCGGTCTACGTCGACTCGAACGTCATGGCGGGCCGCACCGGCGCGCCCGGCGCCGACGGCCGCTACCCGGGGCTCGTCTACCTGCCCGGCACCGCGGAGAACGGCTTCTGCCCGGCGCCGCCGGACCGCGGCGCCGACGTCGTCTACCTCTGCTCGCCGAACAACCCGACCGGCTCGGTGATGACGCGCGAGCAGCTCGCGGCGTGGGTCGCGTGGGCGCGCGCGCACGACGCGCTCATCGTCTTCGACGCCGCGTACGAGTCGTACATCCAGGATCCGTCGCTGCCGCGCTCGATCTACGAGCTGGCCGGCGCGCGCGAGGTCGCGATCGAGCTGCGCAGCTTCTCGAAGCGCGCCGGCTTCACCGGCGTGCGCTGCGCCTTCATGGTCGTGCCGAAGGAGCTACGCGGCGTCGGCGCCGGCGGCGAGCGGGTGTCGCTGAACGCGATGTGGAGCCGCCGCCACACGACCAAGTTCAACGGCGCGTCGTACGTCGTGCAGCGCGGCGCGGCCGCGGTCTACACGCCCGAGGGCCACACCCAGACGATGGCGCAGATCGCGTTCTACATGGAGAACGCGCGGCTCCTGCGCGAGGGCCTCGCCGCCGCCGGCTTCACCGTCTTCGGCGGCCGCCACGCGCCGTACATCTGGCTGGCGACGCCGGGCAAGGCGTCGTCGTGGGACTTCTTCGATCGGCTGCTGCGCGAGGCGCACCTCGTCGGCACGCCCGGCTCCGGCTTCGGACCGGCGGGCGAGGGCTACTTCCGCCTGTCCGCCTTCAACTCGCGCGCGAACGTCGAGGAGGCCGTCGCCCGCATCCGCCGCACCTTCGCCTGACCGGCCGCGCCCCGCTCACGTCGCGGTGCGCGCGGTGCGCAGCGCGCGGGCCCACCAGAGGAGATCGGCGAGCAGGAGGTCGGCCGCCGCCTCGAGGCGCGGGACCTCGGCGAGCTCCTTGCCGTGCAGCACGACGTCGAGGTAGTCGGTGCCCGACAGGTGGACGGCGTGGCGGACCGGCGCCATCTGCAGCTCGATCGCGTTGGCGCGGAGCTGCTCGACGCCGCGCGCCCCGCCCGCGTTGCCGTACGAGAACGAGCCGCACGGCTTGCGATTCCACTCGGCGTAGAGGTAGTCGAGCGCGTTCTTCAGCGACGCCGGGATGCCGTGGTTGTACTCGCCGTGGACGAACACGAAGCCGTCGAGCGAGGCGACCTTGGCGCTCCAGCGGACCGCGACCGGGTGTCGCGACGGCTCGCGCAGCGGCGACCTCGGCTCGTCGAAGAACGGCAGCGGGTAGTCCCGCAGGTCGACCCGCTCGAAGGCGACGTCGACGTGCCGGGCGGCGCGCTCGAGCAGCCACGCGCCGGCGCGCTCCGAGAACCGGCCCTGCCGCGTGCTGCCGAGGACGATGCCGATGCGCAACGGTTCGCTCACGCGCCCGAGAGTGCCGGCCCGCGCGTGCACGCACAAGCCGGCCCGCCGCGCGCCGCGTCCCCGTCGGAGGGACACACCGTCCCGCGCCGATGCCCGGCGCCACGCGCGCGTCGCCACGCGCCGCGCGGCCATACCCGCCGCCGCCCACCTTCCTCCGCCCCCTCGCTGACCGCTGGCCCGACGCCTACCTGCACCGTGGAGGTGCGAAGGCTCGTCGGCAATCGGGTGACCGCGCGTCGATGGCACTGGATCCCCGCCGCTACCGGTCGGTAAACTGCCTAGACTTGCGCGACGCCGAACGTGCTGAACGGGCGCCGGTCACCGCCCCCGCTGGCGACGACGGCGCTCGCGCCGGTGCCGGCCGCGCGTCGCGCACGATCCAGCGCCGCCCGTCGGCCGGCGCCGCCACCGCCCCCGGCCCGAGCGCACCGTCACCGGCCGGCGAAGGCCTCGTCGTAGGCCTCGTCGTGGAGCACGGCCCGCCCACCGACGGGCAGATGCTCGCCTCCGTCTTCCGTGAACGCGCGTCGACGATCCTCCGCGACGCGGCCGACGCGGCGCTCGGCGCGACGGCGATGTTCGGTGCCCCGGCGCTCGACTCGCTCCGCCTCGCGCTCGCCTCTCCCGGCAGCGACCTCGAGGCGATCGTCCGCGCGTTCGCACCCGAGGCGCAGGCCGCCGCCACCGCCGACGAGCTGCTGGTGGCGCTGACGGCCTCCGCCCGCCGCGCGGCGTCCGAGACCGCCGCGCCG
>DASZXE010000007.1:0-6678 GCA_035546475.1 Kofleriaceae bacterium | reverse complement strand
GGCGCGCCGCCGATGCCAGGCGGCGGGGGGCCGCCGCCGATGCCGGGCGGCAGCCCGTTCGGCGGTGCGGGTCCCGTCGGGGGTCCGCCGCCGATGCCGGGATCGTTTGGCCCGCCGGCGATGCCGGGCATGGGCGGTCCGCCGGCGATGCCGGGCGGTCCACCGGCGATGCCCGGCAAGCCGCCGGAGCCGTCGATCGTCGTCGATCTCGACGGCCTCGGCGAGGGCGGCGCCAACGCCGCGGCCGTGAAGGCGGTCACCGAGCTGAAGAAGGTCCGCGTCCAGATGGAAGAGGTCCAGGCCAACTACGACCGCGAGGTCGCCGATGGCAAGCGGATCCGGGCCGAGTCGGCGACGCTGCGCGACCGCATCGAGGAGCAGCGCGCGACCATCAAGGACCGCGAGGAGCAGGCGGCCGCGCACCAGCGCGTCGCCGACGAGCTGCGCGACGAGCTGCAGCAGACCCGCGAGGAGCTGGCGACCACCCGCGGCGAGATGAGCAAGCTCGCCGAGACGGTCGCCGCCCGCGAGCGCCAGTTCTCGCGCGCGCAGGACGACATCAACAAGCTCAAGGACGAGACCGACGAGCTGTCGAAGCAGCTCGCCGACGTCTCGCGCACGAAGGACGAGGGCTGGAAGAAGCTGAACGACCAGCTCTCCGAGATCGAGCACCTGCGCGAGGTCATCAACGAGCAGGAGCGCATGCTCGAGGAGCGCCGGGTCGGCCTCATCTCGCAGGAGGAGGTCATCAAGGAGCTGCGCACCGAGAAGGAGCGCCAGCTCAAGAACATCGCCTCGCTCAAGGCGGAGCGCGACGAGGCGAAGACGAACGCGTCGCGCCGCGACGCCCAGGTCCAGGCCCTCGAGGAGGAGAACAAGCGGCTCGGCCGGCTCATGGTCGAGGCGCAGACCGGCAGCGGCGGTGGCGGCGGTGACGCGGTGGCGCGGCTCACCAACGAGCTGCGCGACCTCAAGGTCGAGCTGCGCAAGATCGAGGCGGATCGCGATCGCCTGCAGGAGTCGAGCGACCGCCAGGCCCGCGACCTCGACCGGATGGAGGGCAAGCTCGCGCAGGTGGAGGTCGAGCTGCAGGAGGCCAACCACGCCAAGATGGCGGCCGAGAGCGCCAAGGCGGTCGCCGACGAGGCGCTGACCCGCTCGGAGCTCGCGCGCGCGAAGGCGGCCGAGCAGGTGATGGCGCTCGAGCGCTCGAAGGGCGATGCCGGCTCGGGCGACTCGGCGCTGGCCCGCGAGGTCGAGCGGCTGAAGAAGCGGCTGGCGGAGGCCGAGGCCAAGGCGGTGTCCGCCGGCGGCGGCGCCGCCGAGGTGACCGCGCTGACCGCGGAGCTGCAGGCGGCGAAGCTCAAGGTCAAGGAGGCCGAGAGCGCGGCGTCGTCGGCCGACCGCGCGCAGAAGTCGCTGCAGGCGGAGCTCGACGCCGCGCGCGTCGAGGCGAAGAACGCCCGCGCCGAGGCCGAGCGCGCGAAGGCGTCCGCCGGCGCCGGCGGAGGCGGTGGGGGCGGAGGCGGAGGCGGCGCCGCCGACGGGGCGGCCGCCGAGGTCGCCGCCAAGGCCCGCGAGGTCTACGACAGCATCAACGACATCCTTTCCGAGCTGAAGCAGAACCTGAACATCGTCCGCGACGAGCTGCCGAACCTCGGCAGCGTCAACGCGGAGAGCGTGCAGGTGATCAGCGCGGCGATGGACTCGCTGGTCGGCAACACCGAGGACGCCAAGGGCTCGCTCCGCGGCCTCCGCGAGCTCGCCGAGGGCGCATAGGCCAAGGTCAGCAGCCAGTGGCCAGCAGGAAGAAGCAACCATGATGGACGTCAAGCGGTCCTCGAAGGCCGACATCGAGGATCTGATCCGCGCGCGCTACTCGCTCATCTGGGTCGTCTCCCACGAGGAGGCTCGGGTCGAGGAGTCGCTCAAGAAGCTGTGCATCGAGCGCGAGATGCGGCTCGAGTCGTGGTCGATCACCGAGGGGTTCAAGGTCCTGGCCAACGGCCAGGGCACCCGCGACGTGAAGGACCCGATGAAGGCGATCGACCACGTCATCCGCGGCGAGGGCCGCGCGCTGTACGTGCTGCGCGACTTCCATCCGTTCCTCAAGGAGCCGGCGGTCGTGCGCCGCCTGCGCGACGCCGCCCACGAGCTGCGCAAGACCAAGAAGAGTCTGATCGTCCTGTCGCCGTTGTCGAAGCTCGCCCCCGAGCTCGAGAAGTCGGTGTCGGCGGTCGTCGACTGGGACCTGCCGAACCGGCAGGAGGTCGAGGCGGCCGCGCGCAAGCTGCTGCCCAACGCGCCGGCGGCGACCCAGCAGCAGTTCGAGGCCGACCCGACGCAGATGGAGCGGGTCGTCGAGGCGGCGCTCGGCCTCACGCTGGTCGAGGTCGAGAACGTCTTCGCCAAGGCGATGGTCCGCACGCTCACCTTCGACCTCGAGACGATCCTCGAGGAGAAGAAGCAGATCATCCGCAAGTCCGGCCTGCTCGAGTAC
The DNA here is from genome assembly GCA_035546475.1 of Kofleriaceae bacterium. Taxonomy (GTDB): domain Bacteria; phylum Myxococcota_A; class Polyangia; order Haliangiales; family Haliangiaceae; genus UBA2376. Next base: position 4,178 of record DASZXE010000007.1, on the reverse strand, counting down.
TACGAGCACCGCGAGGAGTTCGGCGACGTCGGCGGCATGGAGATCCTGAAGGACTGGCTGGTCAAGCGGCGCAGCGCGTTCTCGTCGCGCGCCCGCGACTTCGGCCTGCCGTTGCCAAAGGGGATCCTGCTCATCGGCGTGCCCGGCACCGGCAAGTCGCTCACCGCCAAGGCGGTCGGCGCGCTCTGGCAGATGCCGCTGCTCCGCCTCGACGTCGGCAAGATCTTCGGCGGCCTGGTCGGCTCGTCGGAGGAGAACATCCGCACCGTCATCAAGACCGCCGAGGCGGTGGCGCCCGCCATCCTCTGGATCGACGAGCTGGAGAAGGGCTTCTCCGGCACCGGCTCGTCGGGCCAGACCGACGGCGGCACCACCTCGCGCGTCTTCGCGTCGTTCATCACCTGGCTGCAGGAGAAGACGACGCCGGTCTTCGTGATCGCGACCGCCAACAACGTGCACCAGTTGCCGCCCGAGCTGCTGCGCAAGGGCCGCTTCGACGAGATCTTCTTCTGCGACCTGCCCGACCGCGAGGACCGCCGCGCGATCCTCGACATCCACATCCGCAAGAAGAAGCGGGACCCGGGCCAGTTCGACATGGACAAGCTGATCGACGCCACCGTCGACTTCTCCGGCGCGGAGATCGAGCAGGCGGTCACCGCCGCGCTCTACGACGCGTTCGACACCGGCGCCGATCTCAACTCGGATCTGCTGCTCAACACGCTGAAGGACATCGTCCCGCTGGCGATCACGATGCGCGAGATGATCGACCAGATGCGCGAGTGGGCGCGGACCCGCGCGCGGCCGGCGGCGGCGCGGCGGGCGCCGGTCGCCAAGCCGCAAGGCGGCTGGATGGCCAAGTACGGCGCGCCCCGCGGCGGGCTCGGCGACAAGACCGGAGAGAACGCGGGCGGCGAGGGCGATCGCAAGCTAGAGTTGTGACCCGGCCCGGCGCGCGCCGGGCCCCGGAGGCAGTCCGTCCATGTCCCACTTCACCAAGTGCGAGCTCAAGCTGACCAACCTGGCCGCCATCAAGGCGGCGCTCAAGGACCTCCAGATCGAGTTCGAGGAGGCCGAGGAGCACCAGCAGGTGGTCGTGCGCGGCTATCGCGGTGACACGATCAAGGGCAAGCTGAAGATCAACATGGGTCAGTACGACATCGGCCTCGTCGAGCAGGCCGATGGCACGTACACGTTCACCGCCGACTGGTGGGGCGTCGAGACGACCAAGGGTGTGTCCCAGGCCGAGTTCGAGCAGCAGGTCAATCAGAAGTACCAGTATCACAACGTCAAGCAGGCCTGCGAGGAGAAGGGGTACGCGGTCGAGGAGGAGGTCAACGAGGAGGACGGGTCGATCCGCCTCGTGGTGCGCAAGTGGGTGAGCGACTGACGAGGGCGTTCGTGCCACGGTGACCGGGGCCGGCCGCGAGGAGGTGGGGGCAGGGCGAGGGCGGCGAGCCTCCGGGGTGGCGCCCACGACGAGCGACCGAGCGCGACGCGCGAGCAGGCCCGAGACAAGGAGATCGACGTGCACAAGCAAGACATCGAGATCACGATCTCGCCCAAGGGCGAGGTGACCTTCACCGTCAAGGGCGTGAAGGGCGCGAGCTGCATGGACGAGACCAAGTTCCTCGAGAAGGCGCTCGGCGGCGCCGTGACCGAGCAGGTCAAGACCGGCGAATACTACGAACAATCCGAGGGTTACGCGTCGCAGTGGACCTCGGACGGCAGCGGGGAAGGGGCGGGCGAGTAAGCCCGTATTATAGCCAGCCGTGGCCGACAACGACGATCCCGAGATCGATGCCCTCTCGTCGCTTCCACCCGAGGAGCTGAGCGAGGAGCTCGCCCGGGACATCGCCAAGCGGTGGGACCCCGAGCGGCTGATGCAGCTCGTGGCGGCGCGCGCCGGCAAGGGCGAGCAGCTCGACCACACGCTGCGCAACCGCTACGAGAAGAAGCTCGGCATCGACCTCGGCCACGTCCGCATCATCACGGGCACGTTCGCCGAGGAGTTCAACCGCAGCCGCAACGCCGAGGCCGTCACGATCGGCGGCACCGGCATGATCCTCATGGGCAACGCGGCGGAGCGGTCGATGGCGACCGCCGCCGGCCAGGGCCTGCTCGCCCACGAGCTGACCCACGTCGCCCAGGCCGAGCGCGGCCTCCACCGGCGCGGCGCCGGCAACTTCGAGCTGGCGTCCGAGGAGCACGAGGCCGAGGCGCACGAGGCGGAGAACGCGGAGATCCACTCGCAGCACGGCGAGGCGCACTCGAATGCGCACCACGAGCTGGCGAAGGTCGAGGGCGAGCGCGAGAAGGAGCAGCAGCTCCACCAGGAGGTGATGGAGCGCGTGCTCGGCCTCCTGGGCGACGCGGCGCGCACCCACCAGGAGCGGTCCGGTCCGCGCTGGCGCCGTCCCTGACAGCGTTGGCCAGAATGGGTCCTGGCCCGCGTTCGTTCGATCCAGCCGATCGAATTCGCACGCGCTGACTGCCCGCATTTGTTCTGGCCAACGTCCTGACCGGGTTGGCCAGGATGCGTTTTCGACGCTGACGCAACGACGCAAGTGATCGAAGTCGCGCGCGGCGATCGATCGCGATCGTTGTTCTGCCGACTCTGTGAGCGTCCGAGCGCAGCTCGGCGCCGGGTTGGTCTGTCCGAGATCGGTCCCGAGGTCCTCCTCGGGCCCGATCGATCGACGAGAGGTTAGGCATGCTGGCCGACCGTCCGAGCGTCCGAGCGGAGCGCGGCGCGGGGTCGGTCTGACCGAGCTCGGTCCCGAGGTCCTCCTCGGGCCCGATCGGACGAGAGGGTCGGCATGCTGGCCAACGCTCTGACGAGCCGAGCGCCGCGAGGTTCCGAAGGGGACCGAGCACGGCGAGGTCGGCGCTCCGCTCCGACGCCCGGGTGGCTCGCCCGCGCTGCCGTGCTCCCCCGACGGCGTGCGGCGCGAGGCTCGTTCCGCCGGCGCGGCCCACGGGGGCTCTTCCCGGCGTGGCTCCGGGCGTGTACGGTTGGGCCATGATCTTCTCGCTGGGGGACGCACATGAGTGACGCCGACGCCGGCGTGGTGCAGTCCCGCTTGCAGCTCGAGCGGCTGGTCGCGGCGGACGAGCTCGCCGGCCGCCAGGTGACCGGCTTCGCGGCACGCGGCGCGCTCCTGCGCGGCGTCGACCTCGACGGCCTCGTCATCGAGCGGATGGACTTCCAGGACGCCGACGGCGAGGACGCCCGGCTCGAGCGCGCGGAGATCAAGCAGAGCGACGTCCGCCGGTCGCGGTGGGGCGGGGCGCTGTGGAACCGGGTGCAGGCGAAGGACTCCGACCTGACCGAGATCGATCTCGCCCGCGCGCAGGTGCTCCGCTGCGAGCTGGGGCCGGCCCGGATGGCGCGCGCATCGTTCCGCAAGGCGGCGATCCAGAACACGACGTTCAAGGCCGCCGAGCTCTACTCCGCCGACTTCACCGGCGCGGTGCTGACGCGCGTCGTCTTCGAGGGCTACGACGGCTCGACGGTGTCGCTGTCGCGCGCCGACTTCACCGGCGCGGCGCTGTTCGACGTCGACTTCCGCCGCGCGAACCTCTACGGCGCGGTGTTCCAGCAGGCGATGCTGTTCCGCTGCGACCTGCGCGGCGTCAACCTGTCGAACGCCGACCTGCGCGGCGCGCGCATCGTCGGCTGCCAGACCCACGGCGCCGATCTCGAGGACGCCAAGCTCTGACCGGGTCGGCCGCGACCCTCCATGACCGAACACCCTCGACGGTGACCCATGCCGACCCGCCCCGATCTCCGTGACATCACCACCGGCGTCAAGGACGCCCTGGCCGACTGCGACCGCGACGCCTTGCTCGACATCCTGACGTTCGTCATCAAGGAGTACGTCGTCGACGGCCCGCCGCCGATGCTCATGCACCAGACGGAGTCGGTGGCGGACCTGGCGAACCTGTCGTTCGCGCAGCTCGTCACCACGCTGCAGACGCGCCTCGAGGTGCCCGAGCTGGGCCTGTTCGCCGTCGACGGCGAGCAGGTCTCGGTGCGGGTCGGCGGCGTGATGCAGCCGCTCCACGCCGGGCGCGGCGCGGTCCCGCAGGCCGCCGATCTGCCGCGGCCGTCGGCCGGCGTGCGCGTGGTCGAGTCGCAGGTCGGCATGCGGCCGCCGCCGGCGGCGCCGCAGGCGGCC
>DASZXE010000006.1:0-19984 GCA_035546475.1 Kofleriaceae bacterium | reverse complement strand
CGAGCGCTGGCCGCGGCGGCCGGCGACCACGGCCTGGCCGAGCAGGCGGCGCGCCTCGGCGTCGGCGTCGCCGAGCTGGGCGGCGGCCGCGGTGACCTCGGCGAGGCGTTCGTCGGCGATCGGCTGGAGCTCGCCCGCGGGGACGACCATCTGCGGCTCGAGCGGGCCGAGCGCGCCGAGCAGCTCGCCCTTCTCGCGCGCGCCGACCCCGGCGTGATCGAGCGCGGCGGTCAGGTCCTCGACGAGCGCGTCGAACTCCTCCGCCACGAGCTGCATGCCCGCGTGCGACTCGTGCATGTCGCGGCCGGTGTACTGGCACGGACCGCCGGTCGCGACACAGACGAACTCGACGAGGCGCGCCTTCAGCGCGTCGGCGTCGGTGTCGAAGAAGCGATCCATGATGCGCGGATCGGTCGTCGTGCGGCCGACGAAGTCGGCGACGACGACCTGGATCGCGGGGAGGCCGCCGAGGCGATCGTAGAGGGAGCGACCGTCGGGCGCGGCAGCGGGCGCGGGCGCCGGCGACGTGCTCGCCGCGGCCGCCTGATCGGCAGCGGGCGCGGGGGCGGGGGCGGGCGCGGGCACGGGCCGCCGGGGCGCGGGGGCACGGACGCCGTGGCACGCGGTGGCGGCGGCGGCGAGCACGCTGACGAGGACGATCGAGCGGGACATGGGGATCCTGAGGCGAGGAGGTCAGTGGTGGTAACAGAAGGCGTCGTCCGGACTGCCATCCACGGGCAGCCCGCTCGGCACGCTGGCCGGGATGCTGTCGCACGGCGCGTAGCCGCTCGACGACCCGGTGGCGAACCCGGCCGTGAGCAACGCCTTGCTGGTCTGCGCGACCATGAAGGCCGTCAGGTTGTCGATGTCGCCCGGCACGATCGGCGAGCCGTTCGCGAAGAGCGGATCGATGTTGGCGATGATGTCGTCGACGTTCGCCAGCAGCGTCGGCTGCAGGCTGGCGTCGACCTGCGTCACGTCGTAGTCGCGCAGGTTCTGGGCCGGATTCACCGAGTAGTGGGCGACGAACGCGCGCAGGTCGGCGTAGTCGGCGACCAGGTTGTCGACGAAGTCGGGCGGGCCGCCGGAGTGGCCGATCTCGCCGGCGTGGCCGTACGGCGCGGTCAGGAGCACGTTGCGCAGCGGCGAGGTGCGGAACGCGTAGCGGCACGACGCGCCGGAGCCGGGGTTGCCGCAGCGGGCGTTGGCGTCGGTGGTCACCCGCTCGCGGCCGAAGTCGTCGTCGAGGTCGTCGCCGTCGCCCTCGCCCGGCCCGAGCTGCGCCAGCGCGGTGTTGTGATAGCGGTTGTCGGACAGCAGCGGCCCGTTGTGGCAGTTCGCGCAGGTCTGCAGGAAGCGCTCGGCGCCGAGCAGCACCTGCTCCTCGGTGATCTTCACCGGCAACGTCGCGGTCGTGTCCTCGATCATCTTGAACGCGTCGTTGTGGCCGGCGACGAAGTCGTCCCACGGGCTGTCGTTCGAGGTGAACGTGTCGATGAGGTAGGCGGCCATCGCGTTCGACGCGTTGGCGAACGTCATCGTGTCGATCCGGTTGTCGCGCGGGCCGGGCCACTGCGGATACGCGTCGCCGAACATGCGGCGGTACTGCGGGATCGCCCGCAGGCGGTCCATCAGCGCGTCCCAGATGTCGGTGAAGTCGCCGTCGGGGATCGAGCTGAGGTCGTCGCCGTTACCGTCGATGCCGTGCTCGCGCATCTCGTCGGGGCTGGTGACCGGGAACATGCCGATCGCCGACAGCGCGCCGAACTCGAAGACCGACGTCATCGCCGGGGTGAGCTGGACGCCGGCCGGCGTGCGGTAGCTGCCGTCGGGCAGCCGCTCGACGCGGCCGTCCCAGAACAGGCTGTCCAGCGCGTGCAGGTTGTACGGCGGCGGCGCGTTGCGCGGGATGACGATGCCGCCCGCGCGGTCGGGACCGACGCCGGCGCCGCGCACGCCCATCGACAGGTGGCGATCGTCGTCGCCGCCGAGCTGCGGCGGGTGGCAGGTCATGCACGAGATGTCGTGGTTGTCGGACAGCACCTTGTCGAAGACGAGCGCGCGGCCGAGCGCGACCAGCGCGTCGCGGCGCGCCGGGCCGCCGGAGATGTTCACGGTCGGGATCTTCACGATGCCGCGGCCGGGCATGAGCGCGCGGATCCGCTGGGCGATCGCGTCGCGCTCCTGCTTCGAGAGCCGGCCGCCCGGCGGAGGAGGCGGCGCCGGCTTCTCCGCGGTATCGACGTCGTCGGGGGTGTCGGCGCAGGCGGCGAGCGAGGCGGTCATCGCGACCGCGAGGGCGAGGAGCAGGCGCATGGTGTCTCCGGCTCCGTCGGCGGAGCGGGAAGTCGCCTCAGCACCTTCCGTGCCCGATCGCTCACGCCGTGCGCGGGCGTCTCGATGCATCCGGCGGGCCGCCGCAATCCCCCGTCATGTCACGTGAAGACCGCGACCTACGTTGGCGACGGCATGAGCACCTCCCGCGCACCGTCGCACGCCTCCACCGTGCGTCTGCGCGCGCTGTGCGGCTCGCCCGCGCGCAAAGGGAACGCCGATGGGATCGATGAGTCGCCGGGCGGGCCGCGTGGGCCGCGTGGGCCGCGCGGGGCAGCGTGGGCCGGGCGGGCCGCGGGAGGGCCGCGGGCGGACCCGCACCTCCGCACCGGCTCTCGCCACGGCACGGCCCGCCCCGCCCCGCGCCGCGCCGGGCGCTCAGGTCGCCGAGCGCCCGCCGGGGCTGCGCTTCTCCTGGCGCGCGAAGTGACGGTGCACGCGGATCGCCTCGACGAGGTCGCCCGTGAAGGCCGCGTCGGCGGTGCGGCCGACCACCACCCCGGCCGCGCGCGCCGGCACCCGGGCCGCCTCCAGCAGGTCCTGCCCCTCGCCGGTGGCGGCCACCGCCTTGGCGTGGCGGTAGGCGTCGCGCACGAACTCGACGGCGTCGTCGCGGACCACCAGCGCCGCCGCGCTCGCCGCCCCGCCAGCGACGTAGACCGCGTCGAACAGCACCGACGCGCTGTTGAGCACGCTCTTGTCGATCGGGATCAGCGAGCCGTCCTGGGCCCGCAGGGTGCCGACCCGGTCGGCGACCACCTCGCCCATCGCGCCCTCGCGGGCGAGCGCGGTCTTGACCGCCAGGATCGCGTCGCCGTCGGCGCCGTCGGTCGCGAGGATCGCGATCCGCCGGCTCTTGATCGACGTCCGCGGCTGGTTGTCGAGGCTGAGCGCCGGCGAGCCGGGCAGGTCCTGCGGCGGCTCCTTCGCTTCGGCGAGCCACGCGTTCTGCGCCACGCCGTCGAGGCCGAGGCCGCGCGCGATCTCGAGCGCGAACGCCTGGTCGACGTCCAGGAACAGGCGCACCACCCGCTCGCGCACCGCGTGGTGCTCGACCTTGCTGATCTCGAACTGGAAGGCCTCGAGCAGGTGCTGGCGCTCGGCCGGCGACTGGCTGCGCAGGAACATGCGCGCCTGGCTGGTGTGGTCGGCGAACGTCTCGGCGCGCGGCGCGCGGACCTTGGCGCCGGCGACCGGCTGCTCGTCGTGGACGAAGCCGCGCTGCATGCTGGCGAGGAACGGGCAGCCGCCGCCGATCGAGTTCGGGTGGTAGTTGACCCGCGACGTCGTGATCGTGTCGCGGTGGAAGCCGTCCTGCTGGTGGTTGTGGACCGCCACCCGCGGCCGGTTGATCGGGATCTCGGCGAAGTTGGGGCCGCCCAGCCGGGTGAGCTGGGTGTCGAGGTAGCTGAACATCCGCGCCTGCATCATCGGGTCGTTGGTCGCGTCGATGCCCGGCACCAGGTTGTTCACGCAGAAGGCGATCTGCTCGGTCTCCGCGAAGAAGTTGTCCGGGTTCCGGTCGAGCGTCATCCGGCCGACCCGCCGGACCGGCACGACCTCCTCGGGCAGGAGCTTCGTGACGTCGAGGAGGTCGAAGCCGAACTTCAGCTCGTCGGCCTCGTCGACGACCTGCAGCCCGAGCTCCCACTCCGGGTAGTGCCCGGCTTCGATGGCCTCCCACAGATCGCGGCGGTGGAAGTCCGGGTCCTTGCCGATGATCTTCTGCGCCTCGTCCCAGACGAGCGAGTGCGCGCCGAGCAGCGGCTTCCAGTGGAACTTGCACAGCTTCACCCGGCCGCGCGCGTCGACCAGCTTGAAGGTGTGGACGCCGAAGCCCTCCATCATCCGGTAGCTGCGCGGGATGGCCCGGTCGGACATCAGCCACATCACCATGTGCGCGGTCTCCGGCACCAGCGAGACGAAGTCCCAGAAGGTGTCGTGCGCCGAGGCGCCGGTCGGCATCTCGTGGTGCGGCTCCGGCTTCACCGCGTGGACGATGTCGGGGAACTTGATGCCGTCCTGGATGAAGAAGACGGGCATGTTGTTGCCGACGAGGTCGAAGTTGCCCTCGCGGGTGTAGAACTTGGTCGCGAAGCCGCGGACGTCGCGGACGGTGTCGGCGGAGCCGCGCGGCCCCTGCACCGTCGAGAAGCGGACGAAGACCGGCGTCTCGATCGTCGGATCGCAGAGGAAGTCGGCGCGGGTCAGGTCGGCCAGCGACTCGTAGACGCGGAAGACGCCGTGGGCGCCCGAGCCGCGCGCGTGGACGACCCGCTCCGGGATCCTCTCGTGATCGAAGCGGGTGATCTTCTCGCGGAGGTGGAAGTCCTCGAGCAGGGTCGGGCCGCGCTGGCCGCCGCGCAGCGAGTCGTCGGTGTGCGGGATCGCCACGCCCTGGTCGGTGACCATGGTCGTGCCTTCCGGGAACTCGCGGAACGACTCGAGCTGGGCCTGCTTGGTCGGGACGGCGCGGTCCCGTTTCGGATCGTGCGCGGTCGGCTTCACGAGGCACCCGCCCTGCGGCCGGCCTTGGTCGCCGGCGCGGTCGGCGCCGTCTGCGCGCTGGCCTTGCGGCCGTCGCCGCCGGCCAGTTCGTCGCGGTCGGCCTCGGCCTCGGCGGCCTCCGCCATCGAGCCGACGTCACGCACCTCCTCGGGCGGCGGCAGCACCGCCGGCAGGCCGAGCGCGCTCGCCCACAGCTCGCGGGCCCAGCCGCGCGAGTGGTAGAGGTGCTCGTCCTCCTCCGGCTCGATCTGATCGAAGGCGGCCTGCATCAGCGCGGCGTGGGGGCCATCGGCCTGGCGGGCGAGCAGGCCGAGCAGCGACCAGTTCATGTGGTCCTTCGTCTCGGCATGGACGACGCACTCGGTGGCGCACAGCTCGGCGTCGCCGGGCCGGCCGGCGGCCAGCGCCTCCATCATCACCTTGATGAGGCCCTCGGCGTCGTGGCGGACGAGCAGGCGGGCGGGCAGCTCGGCGTCGGGATCGAGGCCCATGCGGTCGAGCAGCTCGCGGACGATCACGACGTGACGCTCGGTCTGCGCCAGGTAGCGCGCCCACTCGGTCTTCAGCTCGTCGTGGAGGACGCACTGGAGCGCGTGGCGGTAGACCTGCACGCCGCCCAGCTCCGTCTCGAGGAGCTGGTAGAGCAGCGCGGTGCGGGCGTGGGCGGCGTCGTCGAGCGGCGCGGGGGCGGAGGCACGGTCGTTCGGAGGGCGGGAGGTCGGCATCCGCGCCGGACATGCACGGCCGGGGCCGTCACCTGCATGCCCGCCGTGCGCGCCTGCCCGGCAGCGGTGAGCGCAACTGACACGGTCGAGCGCTTTCGACACGAGCGATCTCGTGCGCCGGTGACTGGCCAGCACGTCAATGGACGGCGCGACGGTCGTCCGATGATCACCTGACACAGGGGTGCTAGGGTCGGGAGTGCGCATCACGGTCCTCACCAACGTCGACCGCGAGGGCAGCAAGGCGTGGGACGTCGTCGTCGACCAGGTCGCCGCCGCGCTCAAGGCGAACGGCCACAAGGTCCTCGTCCTCCCCGTCCACCGCGACCTCAAGAAGCTCGTCACCGGGCTCGGCCGCCAGCAGCCCGACCTCGTCTTCAACCTGCTCGAGGAGATCGACGGCGTCCCCGACGGCAACATCGGCATCTGCGGCGTCCTCGACCTGCTGCGGGTGCCGTACACCGGCTGCGGCCCGGGCGAGCTCTTCCTCGGCCAGGACAAGGCGCTGGCCAAGAAGCTCCTCGCCTACGAGGGCATCAGCTACCCGAAGTTCGCGGTCTTCCACCGCGACCACGACTTCGAGACCGGCGGCAACCTGCGGATGCCGCTGTTCGTCAAGCCGGTCGCGATGGACGCCTCGATCGGCATCGGCGAGAAGTCGCTGGTCCACGACGCGACCGCGCTGATGGAGCGGGTGCTCGCGATCCACCGCGAGTGCGGCGACGCGGCGCTCGCCGAGGAGTACATCGAGGGCCGCGAGCTGTACGTCGGCGTGCTCGGCAACAACAGCGAGGCGACCGCGCTGCCGCCGATCGAGGTGCTGTTCACCGGGCTGCCCGACGGCGCGCCGAAGGTCTACAGCGCCAAGGCGAAGTGGGACAAGGGCTCCGAGGAGTACCAGGGCACCCACCCGGTCCTCGCCGAGCTGCCCGACGAGCTGCGCGCGCGCGTGCAGAAGGTGTCGCTCGACGCGTACCGCGCGCTGCGGGTGCGCGACTACGGCCGCGTCGACCTGCGGGTCGCCGACACCGGCGAGATCTACGTGCTCGAGGTCAACGCGAGCTGCTACCTCGAGCGCCACGACGAGTTCACGATGGCGGCCAACGCAGCGGGGCTGTCGCACGAGCAGCTCGTGCAGCGGATCGTCGAGGCGGCGGCGGCGCGGCGGCGGACCCGGCGGTAGCGGCGCGCCGCGGGCCGGTCAGCGCAGGTACGAGCCGCGGGCGACGTGGTTCATCGCCAGGCTGGTGACGAACGCCGTCAGCGCGACGACGGCGGCGCCCTCGTGACGGCCGGCGTAGGTCAGGCGATCGGCATCGGCGCGCGCGGCGAGGGCGGCGAGCAGCGCCCGGGTCGGCTCCGGGAAGTGGCCGGTCCAGGTGAAGACCGCGCGCGCGATCGATCGTGCGTGGGCGCGGATGAGGGCGCCCGCCGGCCGCGCATCGCCCTCCGCGGCGGCGTCGCGCGGCAGCTCGGTGAAGATCGTGCGCAGCGCGCCGTCGACGCCGGGCGGCAGCGCGTCGTCCGGGGGCAGCGTCTCCCGGTAGAACTGCTCGGCCGAGAAGTCGAGCTCGCCGATCTCCTCGTCGAGCTCGTCGTCGGTGACCGGCGGCGGCTGGCCGGCGACCTCGCGCACGATGCGGTCGCAGGTCTCGAGCTTGGCGAGCGCCTCCGGCCACGCCGCGTACTCCGCGCGCCAGTCGCGGCCCGGCGTCATCCAGACGGCGAAGGTCTCGGCCCAGTCCTCGTCCGGGTGCTTCTGCGCGTACCAGCCGGGCAGGTGGACGACGTGGCGGCGGCTCCACGGTTCCGGCCGGTAGTCGTCGACGTACGGCCGGGTGATGGCGCCGAACGCCTCGATCCAGTCGGGCCGCTCGTACAGCCGGTAGGCGTAGTTGACGACGTGGCCCATCTCGTGGCGGAGGTAGCGGAGGATCTCGTCGGCGTCGTGGCCCTCGATCATGCCGGTCCGCTCAGCGTGCAGCTCGGCGAGCGCGGGATCGGCGAGGTAGAACGGGATCGCGAGCGCGATCGTCTCGAACGGGACGCCCCACTCGGTCGACAGGTAGCAGCGCGGCCGGACGCGGATGCCGGCGGCGTCGAGCTCGCGGTCGAAGGTGGCGAGCACGCCCTCGAGCGGCGTGCCCGCGATGTGGAGGCCGAGGCGGGCCAGCGGGATCTCGCCCCGCCGGGCCTCGTGGAAGGCGGGCTGGGTCACGGGCTTCCTCCTCCGCCGAGCGCGGCCGGCGGGCGGCGCGGGGCAGCCCGGCCGCGGGGGTCGGCGGCCCCGGCGAGCGCGCGCGCCAGGTACGGCGCTGTCCGGCTTCCGGACGCTCGCGCGACCTCGGCGGGCGGGCCGGCGGCGACGATCCGGCCGCCCTCGTCGCCGGCGCCGGGGCCGACGTCGATCACCCAGTCGCACGCCGCCACCACCCGCAGCTCGTGCTCGACGACGATCACCGTGTTGCCGGCCGCCACCAGCCGGTCGAGCTGCAGGATCAGCCGGTCGACGTCGGCCGGGTGGAGGCCGGTGGTCGGCTCGTCGAGCACGTAGAGGGTGTCGCCGCGCGACCGCCGCTGCAGCTCGCTCGCGAGCTTGAGGCGCTGGGCCTCGCCGCCCGACAGCTCGGTCGCCGGCTGGCCGAGCCGCAGGTAGCCGAGGCCGACCTCGCGGACGACGTCGAGCGCGCGGTGGACCGGCGGCGCGTCGGCGAAGAACGCCCACGCGGCGTCGACCGTCATCGCCAGCACGTCGGCGATCGACCGCTCGCGGTAGCGCACCTCGAGCGTCTTCGCGTCGTAGCGCGAGCCGTGGCAGACCGGGCAGGGCGCGTAGACGCTCGGCAGGAACAGCATCTCGACGGAGACGAACCCCTCGCCCTCGCAGTGCCGGCAGCGCCCCTTGGCGACGTTGAACGAGAAGCGGCCGGCGTCGTAGCGGGGGGCGCGCGCCGCCGGCGTCGCCGCGAACAGCGCGCGCACGTGATCGAACAGGCCGGTGTAGGTCGCGAGGTTCGAGCGCGGCGTGCGGCCGATCGGCCGCTGGTCGACCCGCACCAGCCGGCGCAGCGGCCCGAGCCCGCCGGCGATCCGGCCGCCGGTCGCGCGCGCGGCCGCCCGCTCCAGCAGCTCGCCGTCGTCGTCGTCGGCCGCCGCCGCCTGGCCGAGCGCCGCCGAGGCCAGCTCGACCAGCGCCTGGCTCACCAGCGTCGACTTGCCGGAGCCGGACACGCCGGTGACCGCCGTCATCACGCCGAGCGGGAAGGCGGCGTCGAGCCCCACCAGGTTGTTGCGCGTGATCCCCTCGAGGCGCAGCCAGCGGTCGGCGTCGCGGCGCGCCGGCAGCGAGCGCGGCGTCCGCACCGGCGGCGCCGCCCGCCCGAACAGGAAGCGCGCCGTCTGCGACGCCTCGACGTCGGCGAGCCCCGCCGGCGGTCCGCTGTAGAGGATCTCGCCGCCGTGCTCGCCCGCCGCCGGCCCGACGTCGACGATCCAGTCGGCACGGCGGATCACCTCCAGCTCGTGCTCGACGACGAACAGCGAGTTGCCCTGCGCCTTCAGGCGGTCGAGCGCGGCGAGCAGCGCCTCGGTGTCCGCCGGGTGCAGTCCGGCCGACGGCTCGTCGAGCACGTAGACGACGCCGAACAGGTTCGAGCGCACCTGCGTGGCGAGGCGCAGCCGCTGCAGCTCGCCGGGCGACAGGCTCGGCGTCCCGCGGTCGAGCGACAGGTAGCCGAGGCCGAGCTCGAGCAGGATGCGCAGCCGCGCCACCAGGTCGCCCGCGATCCGGCGCGCGACGATCGCCTGCTCCGGGTGGCCGTCGTCGCGCGCGCCCGCCGCGTCACCGTCGGCGTACGGCGCGAACAGCGCGAGCAGCCGCTTGAGCGGCAGCTCCGACATCGCCGCGAGGTCGAGCCCGGCGAACGTCACCTTCAGCGCCTCCGGCCGCAGCCGCTTGCCGCCGCACGACGGGCAGTCGCTCGCGATCATGTACTCGAGCGCGCGCGCCTTCATCCGCGGCGAGTGGGTCGTCGCGAACGAGTGCAGCACGTGGCGGCGCGCGCTCGAGAAGGTGCCGTGGTAGCCGGGCTCCTCCTTGCGCCGGAGCGCCCGCCGCGTCTCCGCCGGCGTGTAGCCGGGGTAGACCGGCACCGTCGGCTGCTCGTCGGTGAAGAGGATCCAGTCGCGGTCCTTGCGCGGCAGCTCCTTCCACGGACGATCGACGTCGTGGCCGAGCGACACCAGGATGTCGCGCAGGTTCTGGCCGCCCCACGCCTGCGGCCACGCCGCGATCGCGCGCTCGCGGATCGTGAGCGACGGGTCGGGCACCATCGACGCCTCGGTCACCTCGTAGACCCGGCCGAGCCCGTGGCACACCGGACAGGCGCCCTCGGGCGTGTTCGGCGAGAACGACTCCGCGTAGAGGAGCGGCTGACCCGGCGGGTAGGTGCCGGCGCGCGAGTACAGCATGCGCAGCAGGTTCGACAGGGTGGTCACGCTGCCGACCGATGATCGGGTGGTCGGAGCACCGCGCTGCTGCTGCAGCGCCACCGCCGGGGGCAGGCCCTCGATCTCGTCGACCTCCGGCACCGGCATCTGGTCGAACAGCCGCCGGGCGTACGGCGACACCGACTCCAGGTAGCGGCGCTGCGCCTCGGCGTAGAGGGTGCCGAACGCGAGCGACGACTTGCCGGAGCCGGACACGCCGGTGAAGACCACCAGGGCGTCGCGCGGGATGGCGACCGACAGGTCCTTCAGGTTGTGCTGGCGGGCGCCCCGCACGCGGACGAAGCCGGGTGGGTCGTGGGCCGTCAGTCGGACTGCCATGGTCGAGTCTGACCGGGCGACGGCGGTGAGGCTCGCGTCCGCCCTCGCGTCCTCCAGTCCAGCGCCGGTCCAGCGCCAGTCCAGCCTCCCGCCCAGCCCTGTCCAGCCTCGCAGCGACGGCGCTTCAGCAGCGCACAGGGTGTGCGGACCGTGCGAGTTCGCGCGCACCGTGTCAGTGCGCCACACCCGTCCGTGGCAGTCCCGCCCTTTCCGCGTCAGTTGGCGGTCGGCCCGCCGGCTGCATGAAGCCCCTGCAGCCATGTCCGATCGTCGCCCGCGCGTCGACCGCTCCCGGCGAACGTCAGTAGCCACCCTGCCCAAGGTCCCGACCGGTATCACCGGCTTCGACGAGATCACGGGCGGCGGGCTTCCCCGCGGAAGGCCGTCGCTCGTCTGCGGCGGCCCGGGTTGCGGCAAGACGCTCTTCGCCATGGAGTTCATCGTCCGTGGCGCCGCCGCCTTCGGCGAGCCCGGCGCCTTCATCGCCTTCGAGGAGACCCGTGACGACCTCATCGCGAACGTCGCCTCGCTCGGCTTCGACCTGGTCGGCCTCGAGCGCAAGGGCCTGCTGTCGATCGACTTCGTGCGCATCGACCGCTCGGAGATCCACGAGGCCGGCGACTACGACCTCGAGGGCCTGTTCGTCCGGCTCGCCCACGCGATCGACGCGGTCAAGGCCAGGCGGATCGTCCTCGACACGCTCGAGGCGCTGTTCGCCGGCTTCGACGACGAGGCGCTGCTGCGCTCCGAGCTGCAGCGGCTCTTCCGCTGGCTCAAGGAGCGCGGGCTCACCGCCGTCATCACCGGCGAGCGCGGCGCGGGACAGCTCACCCGCTACGGCCTCGAGGAGTACGTGTCCGACTGCGTGATCCTCCTCGACAACCGGATCGAGGACCAGGTCTCGACGCGGCGCCTGCAGGTCGTGAAGTACCGCGGCAGCCCGCACGGCGGGAACGAGTACCCGTTCCTCATCGACGAGGACGGCATCTCGGTGCTGCCGATCACCAGCCTCACGCTCGACTATCCGGTGTCGGACGAGCGGGTGTCGACCGGCGTGCCCGCGCTCGACGGCATGCTCGACGGCCGCGGCTACTTCCGCGGCTCGAGCGTGCTGGTGTCGGGCACCGCCGGCACCGGCAAGAGCACGCTGGCCGCGCTGTTCGTCGACGCGGCCTGCCGGCGCAAGGAGCGCGCGCTCTACTTCGCGCTCGAGGAGTCGGCGCCGCAGGTCCGGCGCAACATGCAGTCGATCGGCCTCGATCTCGAGGGCTGGGAGAAGAAGAAGCTCCTGCAGGTGCGCTCGGCCCGGCCGACCGCGTTCGGCCTCGAGATGCACCTGGTCGCGATGCACAAGCTGATCGAGGAGGTCGAGCCGTCCGCGGTGGTGATCGATCCGATCTCGAGCCTCATCAGCGCGGGCAGCCCGCGCGAGGTGCGCTCGATGCTCGTCCGCCTGTTCGACTACCTGAAGCTGCGGCGGATCACCTGCCTGGTGACCGCGCTCACCCACGGCGGCAGCGAGGACGACTCGGTCGTCGGCATCTCGTCGCTGATCGACTCGTGGTTCCAGGTCCGCGACATCGAGCTCGACGGCGAGCGCACCCGCGGGCTCTACCTGGTGAAGTCGCGTGGCATGGGCCACTCGAACCAGGTGCGCGAGTTCGTCATCACCAGCGGCGGGGTCGACCTGGTGCCGGTCGCGGTCGGGCCGCGCGGCGTGCTGACCGGCTCGGCCCGGCTCAACCTCGAGGTCGAGCAGCGCGCAGCCCGCCTGGCGCGCGAGCACGAGGCGGCGCGCCAGCAGCGCACGCTGGCCAGCCGGCGGCGCGCGATCGAGGCGCAGATCGAGGCGCTGCGGGCCGAGCTCAGCGCGACCGAGTCCGACGTCGAGACGGCGATCGCCGAGCGCCGCGACGCCGAGGAACGACGGGCCGCCGACCGGGCGGCGAACGCGGCCGCCCGCAGCGCGACGCGAGGAGGTGCCGCGTGAGTACGGATCGCAAGAGCTTGCGCACCGCGCCGAGGCGCGGCGGCGACGGGGAGCGGCCGCGCACCAGTCCGGGCGCGCGGGCGCGGGCGTCGACGACGACCCCCGAGTACCTGCTGCGGCTGTACGTCGCCGGGCAGACGCCCAAGAGCGTGCAGGCGTTCGCCAACCTGAAGCGGATCTGCGAGGAGCACCTCGCCGGCCGCTACGCGATCGAGGTGATCGATCTGCTGGTCAACCCGGCGCTCGCGCGCGGCGACCAGATCCTGGCCCTGCCGGCGGTCGTGCGGCAGCTCCCGCCGCCGGTGAAGAAGATCATCGGCGACTTCTCGAATGCCGAGCGCGTCCTGGTGGGCCTCGACCTGCGGCCGATGCGGCGGGGCCGGAGCACGACGTGACCTCTCCCCGTCGATCGACGCGCGACTTCGAGTCGGTGGTGAGCGGGCAGACGCCCCCGCCGATGCTCGAGCTGCGCCTGTACGTCGCCGGCAGCTCGTTCCGCTCGACGAAGGCGATCCAGAATGCCAAGGAGCTGTGCGAGGAGCACTTCGCCGGCCGCTACCAGCTCGAGGTGATCGACATCTTCCAGCAACCCGACCGTGCCCGGGCCGACGACGTGCTGGCGGTGCCCGTGCTCATCCGCCGGCGCCCGCTGCCGTCCCGACGGTTCATCGGCGACCTGTCCGACCGCGACAGCCTGCTGATGGGACTGGACGCCCGAGGGAGATGAGCATGGGTGCACGCGACATCAGGGCGCCCGGCGCGCGTTCACCGGCCCGCCGGCGCCGCGCGACGAGCGGCAGGGACGAGACGGTCGCCCGCCTGCGCGAGCGGCTGCGCGAGGCCGAGGAGACGCTCGAGGCGATCCGCCAGGGCCACGTCGACGCGCTCGTGATCCAGGGGCCGAGCGGCGAGCAGGTCTTCACCCTGATCGGCGCCGACCACCGCTACCGCCAGCTCGTCGAGACCATGAACGAGGGCGCGCTCCTGCTCGGCGCCGACGGCACCATCGTCTACGGCAACGCACGCTTCGCCGCGCTCGCCGAGCTCCCGCTCGAGCGGATGATCGGCGCGCGCCTCCACGACCTCGTGCCCGTCGCCCACCATCCGCTGCTCGACGCGGTGCTGCGCGGGCGCGGCGGGGCGTCGTCGAAGGCGGAGGTCGAGCTGGCGACCGCGAGCGGCGGCCGCGTGCCGATCTACCTGTCGGCGACCGCGAGCTGGGGCGACGACGACGCGCTCACCTGCGTGATCGCGACCGACCTGACCGAGCAGAAGCGCAACCTCGCGATGGTCGCCGCCGAGCGGCTGGCCGCGCTGATCGTCGAGCAGGCGGCCGAGGGGATCGTGGTCTGCGATCCGGACGGCCTCGTGATCCGCGCGAGCGGCGCCGCGCACCGGGCCGCCGGCGGCAACCCGCTCCTGCGCCCGTTCGTCGAGGCGTTCCCGCTCGCCGACGGCAGGCGGCCGGTGGCCGAGGAGCTATTGGCGGCGGCGCTGCGCGGCGAGACGATCAACGGCCGCGAGGTCACCCTGCCGCGCGAGGGCCGCGACGCGGTCGAGCTGCTGCTGTCGGCCGGTCCGATCCTCGCCGACAACGGCGTGCCGCTCGGCTGCGTGGTGTCGTTCGTCGACGTCACCGAGCGGCGGCGCGCCGCCGAGGAGCGCCTGCACATCCTCGAGGGCGCGCAGGAGGCGCGGATCGAGGCCGAGCGGGCCAACCGGGCCAAGGACGAGTTCCTCGCCATGCTCGGCCACGAGCTGCGCAACCCGCTGTCGCCGGTCTTGACGGCGCTGGAGATCATGCGAATGAAGGAGGGCCAGGATGTGGTGCGAGAGCGCGAGATCATCGAACGGCAGGTCCACGTGATGGTGCGGCTGGTCGACGACCTGCTCGACGTCGCGCGGATCGCCCAGGGCAAGATCGCGCTCGACCGCAGCGTGATCGAGGTCGGCGACATCGTCCGCCACGCGATCGACGTCGCCAGCCCGCTCATCGACGAGCACCAGCACCGGCTCGAGGTCGACCTCGCGCCGGCGCTGGGGGTCGTGGGCGACGAGATGCGGCTCTGCCAGGTGGTGGCGAACCTGCTCACCAACGCGGCGAAGTACACGCCGCGCGGCGGCCGCATCCGCGTCACCGCGTTCGCCGACGACGGCGAGATCGTGCTGCGGGTGACCGACAACGGCGCCGGCATCCCGCCGGAGATCCTGCCGCAGCTCTTCGATCGGTTCGTCCAGGGCCGGCGGACGATCGATCGCTCGGAGGGCGGGCTCGGCCTCGGGCTCGCGATCGTCCGCAACCTGGTGACGATGCACGGCGGCATCGTCAGCGCGCGCAGCGAGGGCGTCGGCAAGGGCGCCGAGTTCGAGATCCGGCTGCCGGCCCTGCCGCGCAACACGGAGAGCGCGCGGCCGGCGATCGCGCCGGCGGTCGCGGCGCCGAACGGCACGCGGCGGGTGCTGATCGTCGACGACAACGTCGACATCGCCGACCTGCTCGCCGAGGCGTTGTCGGCGCTCGGCCACGACGCGCGGGTCGCGTACGACGGGCCGGCGGCGCTGGCGATGGCGACCGCGTTCGAGCCGGACATCGCGTTCGTCGACATCGGGCTGCCGGTGATGGACGGCTTCGAGCTGGCCGGGCGGCTGCGCGAGGCGAGCGGCGAGCGGCCGCTCCGGCTGATCGCGGTGACCGGCTACGGCCAGGACTCGGACCGCGATCGGTCCGCCGCGGCCGGCTTCGATCTGCACCTGGTCAAGCCGATCCAGCTCGCGACCCTGACCGCGCTGATCGACGCGACGCCGCCGAGCTGACCGGGCTCGCGGCGGCGCGCGCGTCACACCGGCGGCGGGCCGGCGTGGTAGCGCGGCCAGAGCTGGTTCAGCACCGCACGGGCGTCGGCCTGCCGGCGCGAGACGTGCTCCGGCGCGTCGGCCGGCGCGGTCGGGGCGACGACGGCCGAGGTCAGCGCGCCCAGCGCGGTGTCGAGGTCGCCGCGGGTCCGGTCGGACTCCGCCCTGGCGGTGGTCGCCTCGAGCTGGGCGGTGGCGGCGGCCAGCTTCGCCGCCGTCGCCTCGGTCTTGGTGTCCTTCAGGGTCTCCTGGGTGACCGCGAGCTTGGCGCGCGCCGCCAGCGCGTCCATGAGCGCGTGGCCGGCGTAGCCGGCGACGACCGAGCTCGCGATGAGCGCGATGCCGTCGCCCGGCTTGGCGATGTAGAGGATCGCCACCGCGGCGATCATGCCGACCAGCGCCCGGTACACGATCTCGGCGGTGACCCTGGTCGTCTTGCCCTGCGCATCGACCTTCACGATCGCCGGGTCGGTGGACGTGATCGCCTGGGTGAACCCGCCGATCGCGCCGAACAGCGCCGCCGCGCCGACGACCTTCCACGTGTCCGCCGTCCAGATGGTGTCGACGAGAGCGGGGACCTGTACGGGATCGAGCATGGGATTTCTCCGATCAGCGGCCGAAGCCGGTGAAGAACAGCCGGGTGGCGACCGAGATGTCGATGCTGGCGCCGACGTACCAGTCGCGCTGCCACTCGCTCCTGGTCGGAATGGTGGCGTCGGGCGCGAGCTGGTCGCCGACCTCGACGCCGTCGAGCGCGGTGACCTTGCCGAAGTGCCCGCCGAACGCGAACGACAGGCCGTTGAACGGGCCGATGTTCGCGCCGAACAGCAGGTTGTGGATCGGATCGTCGAGCATCACGCCGACCGAGGCGCCGAGCCGCCGGTCGAGCGAGCGCGGCAGGCCGAGGTGGAGCTTCGACAGCGGCAGGAACGCGGTGTACATCAGCGCGAAGCGGCCCTCGACGTCGCCGGCGGGGTCCTCGACGATCGTCGAGGTGGCGCCGTTGCTGCGGAGCGAGAACGAGCGGTCGACCAGCCACGTGCCGACGAACCCGACGGTGAACATGCCGTCGAAGATCGGCCGCACCGCGAGCTCGAACTCGGCGACGGTGGCGTTGTCGGCGCCGACCAGGGCGAACTGCCCGCGTCCCGGCGAGAAGTCGGCGAGCTGGGCGTGCTTGCAGACGACCTCCGGCTGACCCGGTCCGCCGGACTCCTTGGCGGCGCCGGTGACGACGGCCGCGGGGTTGCCCTGGATGCGCAGGACGGTGACGTCGCGGAACGCGGAGCGCCGCTCGACATGGATCGCGTCGACCGACGCGGCCGCGCCGAAGACCCAGACGCTCAGGGTCGCGTCCTCGTCGAAGTCGGCGACGTCGGCGGCGAGCACGTCGCCGAGGGTGTCGACGTAGATCTCGTTGTGGGCCGGGGTCGGCCCCGGGCACGCGGGGCGCAGCGGGGAGAGCGCGTCGCCGCCGCCCGGGTCGCGGGTGGCGCCGGTGCCGGCGCCGGTGGCCTTGACGGTGGTGCCGACCGAGAGCTTGTCGCCATAGCTGATCGTCAGTGGTTGCGACGACGCGGTCAGCGGCGTCGAGCGCCACGGCGAGGGCGCGGCGACGTCCTTCGCCTTGAGCGTGGTCGTTCCCTGCGCCACCGCGAGCGCCTTGCAGTCGGCGGCGCCGCCGGCGGCGGGCGCCGGGCAGGTCACGACCAGGACGTCACCTTCGGTCAGCGGCGGCACGACGCCGGCCACCGACGGGATCTTGGTGCCGGTGCCGTCGTCGAGCAGGCCGATGTTGACGGCGATGTCGCCGGCCCGCGCCGCGCGCGGCACGACGGCGAGCCCGAGGAGCGTGGTGAGGATGAGGCAGCGCATGGGGTCCTCGCGGTCAGAAGGTCGGGGTGAGGCGGAAGTCGGAGGCGACGCGCGCGATCGTCCCGGCGATCGCGACGTCGTGGTGGTCGTGGCGGCCGCGGCCGAGGTGGATGCCGAGCAGGTGGCCCTGCGGGTCGATCACCGGTCCGCCGGAGTCGCCGGGCGCCGTCATCGCCGAGTAGACGATCGCGTCGGCGACGTTCCAGCCGGCGACCCACGGCGCGAGGTACTCGAGGGTGCCGGCGCTCCACTGGCCGGTCTGCGCGCCGTAGACGTAGACTGGCTGGCCGACGTCGCTGGCGGTCACCGGGCGCGCGGCGATCATGTGGCTGCCGTTCGGCATCACCTGCGACCACGGCGACTCGATGACGATCGTCGCGGCGTCGACGGGGCTGAGCGACGACGCGGCGAGCGAGCCGAAGACCGCGCCGCTGCCGGCGGGGGAGTCGTGCTGGCTCGCGTTGCGGGCGACGTGGCCGGCGGTGACGCCGACGAAACGGTGGTCGGCGTCCCACGCGAAGCAGGTGAGCGTGCCGGGGTTGACGATGCCGAGCGGGCCGATGCTCGCGCCGGGGACGATGGTGGTCGCGTGGAGCGCCGCCGGGGCGATCGACGCGATCGGCGCGATCGACGCGGTCGGCGCGGTCGGCGCGATCGACGCGATCGGCGCGGTGAGCTGCCCGGCGATCCGGGGCCGCTGCGCGAGCGGTGACAGGCTCCAGCCCACCACGTCGGTGGCCAGGTGGAGGTCGCCGGACCGCAGCCGGCGGGGCACGGCCGCGCCGCGGCGCCGCGCGAGCTGCCGCGCCGACAGCTTCTCCTCGACGAAGACGGTGACCGCGAGCTCGGGCCGCACCTGGCCGGCGACGCGCTTCCAGCCGAGGGCGTGACCGAGGTAGCCGGCCGACGCGCGCAGGCGCGACGCCCGCGTGCGCAGGAGCCTGGCGAGCTCCGGCCCGAGCAGGAAGCCGGAGCGGCTGTCGTCGAGCGGCAGGCGCCCGAGCTCGGCGAGGGCCGTCGCGCGCAGGCGGTCGGCGCGGTCGAGCGCGGCCAGGATCCGCCGGTGCGCGTCGCCTGCACGGTCGGACCGTTGCCCGTGCCGGTGGTTCGGTCGTGACCTCATCGCCTCTGCTCCCAGGACGCTCGGCGCGGCCGGAAGCAGACAGCGAAAGACGGGCGGCTCCTGCGAGCCTGCGGGCCGGCGGGCCGGCGCACGGCGGGCCGGCTACGGGCGCAGCGAGGCGACCTCGACGGCGTCGGCCCAGGCGTAGAGCACCTCGCCGTCGGTGAGCGGCAAGGCGGCGAGGGCGGCGGCGCGCGCGGCGGCGAGCGGCGCGGCCAGGTGCGCGGCCACCGCCTGCGCGGTCGGCTCGCAGCCGCAGGCGGCGCCGACCAGCCCGAGCACCGCGGTGACGTCGTCGGCGGGCGTCGCCGGCGACGGTGGCGGCAGGCCGGCCGCGATCACCGTCGGCACCGCGCCCTCGTCGACGACGACGGTCGCCGGGCCGCTCGCGCCGTGGGCGCCGCCGGTCTCGTGGATCGCCGCGAGTCCGCGGGCGAGCCGCTTGAGCAGGCGGATCGCCTCGGCGCGCGCGGGCGGCGGCCGGCCGGGCTCGTTCCAGCGGCCGCCGGCCGGCGCCTCGTAGACGACGGTGCGGGTCGCGCGCTCGTGGCCGAGCACCCGCTGCACGAACGGGCTCGACGCGCGGGCGAGGCGCAGCGCGCGGGCGAGCGCCGCGTCGGCCTCGGCGCCGGCCTCGAACCGCTCGAGGACGATCGATCGATCGAGCACCGCGTCGACCGCGCGCGCCAGCCGCGAAGAGCTGGTCGCGCCGAGCGGCGTCTCGAAGCGGTAACGGCCCTCGCCGTGGTCGGCCGGCGCCTCGGCGGCGGCGGTGGCCGCTTCCTCCTGCTCGAGGCCGGCGGCGAGCCGCGCGAGGTCGTACGGCCGGCTGTCGCGCCGCGGCCGCGCCATCGCCGGGCCGCGCCGGTCGCCGAGGTCGAGGTGCTCGAGGTCGCCGGTGAGCTGCGCGAGCGACGGGTAGCGCGCGGCCGGCGCCTTCTGCAGCATGCGGGCGAGGATCGGATCCCAGCCGGGCGCGACGTCGGCGACGCTGGTGGCGGCCGGCGGCGTCTCGCCGAGGTGCTGGGCGACGAAGTCGGGCCCGAGGAACGGCAGCCGGCCGGTGAGCGCCTCGAACAGCGTCACGCCGAGCGCGTACTGATCGGCGGCCACCGTGATCGGCGCGCCGGTGATCTGCTCGGGCGACATGTACGCGAGCGTGCCGATGAGGCCGCCGGTCTGGGTCTGGCCGAGGTCGGCGAGGTGGGCGACGCCGAAGTCGCCGAGCTTGGCGCCGCCGCGGCTGTCGAAGAAGACGTTGGCCGGCTTGACGTCGCGGTGGACGACGCCGCGGTGGTGGGCGAGCTCGAGGCCGCCGATCAGCTCGAGCGCGAGCCGCCGGACCTGTCCGCCGCTGAACGCCTGGGCTCGCGGCGGTGCGAGGCTCGCATCGATCGGCGCGCCCGCCGACGACGATGGCCGCGCCTGTCCAGCGGACGAGGAGCTGGCTTCGCCCTCCCGGGGGCGGTCGCCGCCGGCGAGCCGCTGGGCGAGCGAGCCGCCGGGCAGGTACTCCATCACCAGGTAGCCGTGATCGATCGAGACGTCGTAGACCTCGACGAGCGCCGGGTGGCGGAGCGCGGCGGCGAGCCGGCTCTCGCGCACGAACCGCTCGAAGGCGGCGCCGCCGCGGGCCGACGCGGCGAAGAACATCTTGATCGCGACCGTCCGCTCGGTCACCTCGTCGACGGCGCGGAAGACGCGGCCCGCGGCGCCGGCGCCGAGCAGCGCCTCGAGGCGGTAGCGGCCGGC
>DASZXE010000005.1:0-8472 GCA_035546475.1 Kofleriaceae bacterium | reverse complement strand
CGGGCCGACGCCGGCAGCGGGCGGCCGAGGTCGCCGCGCAGGCCGCCGGCGCCGTGGGCGGCGACCAGCTCGTCGGGCAGGTAGAGGCGGCCGCGCTGCCAGTCCTCGGCGACGTCGCGGCAGATGTTGGTGAGCTGCATGGCGATGCCCAGGTGCGCGGCGCGCGGCAGGGCGCGCTCGTCGGCGACGCCGAAGACGTGGCTCATCATGAGGCCGACGACGCCGGCGACCCGCCAGCAGTAGAGGCGGAGGTCGTCCATCGTCGCGTAGCGAGCGCCGGCGGCGTCCATCGCCATGCCGGCGAGCAGCTCGGCCGGGTAATGCCGCGGCACGCGGCGCGCGCGCACGACGTCGCCGAACGCGGCCAGCACCGGATCGGCCGCGCTGCCGGCGTAGACGTCGTCGAGCTCGCGGTGCAGGCGGGCGAGCGCGGCGGCGTGGTCCTCGCCGGCGGCCGGCTCGTCGACGGCGTCGTCGGCGCGCCGGCCCCCGGTGTAGACGACCGCGGCCTGATCGCGCAGGCGGCGGCCGAGGAGCGCGCTCGCCAGCGCGAAGCTCCTCGAGTGGTGCGCGATCGTGCGGCGGGCGACCACGGCGGCCGGCGGCGACGCGCGGTCGAGCGCGAGCGAGGTCATGCGCCGACCCCGAAGTCGCGCGCGATCTCGCGGAGGGTCGCCTTGGCGCCGTTGACGACGCCGGGGACGCCCGCGCCCGGGTGGGTGCCGGCGCCGACGAGGTAGAGGCCGGGGATGCGCGGGTCCTTGTTGTGCGGCCGGAAGTAGGCGCTCTGCAGCAGCCGCGGCGCGACCGAGAACGCCGAGCCGTGATAGGCGGACAGCTCGTGCTGGAAGTCGAGCGGCGTGAACTGGCGGCGGGTGACGACGTGGCGGCGCAGGTCGGGCAGCAGGCGCTCGAGCGAGGCGAGGATGCGATCGCCGTAGCCGTCGCCGATCGCGCGCCAGTCGAGCGGCGCGTTGCCGAGGTGCGGCACCGGCGACAGCACGTAGAAGGCGCCGCCGCCGGGCGGGGCCAGCGACGGATCGGTGACGTGCGGGGCGTGCAGGTAGAGCGAGAAGTCGTCGGGCAGCGCGTCGCCGTGGAAGACGTCGTCGAGGAGGCCGCGGTAGCGCGGGCCGAACAGCACGGTGTGGTGCGCGACCTCGCCCGCGTAGTCGCGGTCGGTGCCGAAGTAGAGGACGTAGAGCGACATCGACCAGTCCATCCGCTCGAGGCGGCGCACCATCGGCTGCGCGTCCGGCTCGTCGGCGTAGAGCCGCGCGTAGGTGTGGTGGAGATCGGCGTTGGAGACGACGAGGTCGAACGGCTCCTCGCCGGCGGCGGTGGTGACGAGGTGGACGGTGCGGCCGTCGCGCTCGGCGACGCGGACGTGCGCGACGGGCGTCGACAGGCGGAGCTCGCCGCGCAGCTCGCCGAGCAGGCGGACGAGCGCGCCGACCAGCGCGCCGGTGCCGCCGCGCGGGAAGAAGACGCCCCAGCGGCGCTCGAGGTGGTGGATGAGCGTGTAGATCGACGACGTCTCGAACGGGTTGCCGCCGACGAGCAGCGAGTGGAACGACAGCGCCTCGCGCAGGTGCTCGTCCTCGACGAAGCGAGAGACCGTGCGGTAGACGCTGCGATCGGCGCGCAGCGAGGCGAGCCGCGGCGCGACCCGCAGCATGTCGGAGAAGCGCGGGAACGGCGTGTGGGCGAGGTCGACGTAGCCGGCCTCGAACACGCGCCGCGAGTAGTCGAGGAAGCGCTGGTAGCCGTCGACGTCGTCGGGGCGGCGGGCGTGGATCTGCGCGCGCATCCGCTCGCCGTCGCCGTCGTAGTCGAAGGTGGCGCCGTCGTCGGTCCAGAACAGCCGGTAGAACGGCGTGACCGGCAGCAGCTCGACGTAGTCGGCGAGATCGCGGCCGGCCTCGGCGAACAGCTCCTCGAGGCAGTGCGGCGCGGTGATCACCGTCGGGCCGGCGTCGAACGTGAAGCCGTCCTGCTGGTAGACGTAGGCGCGGCCGCCGGCGCGGTCGCGCGCCTCGAAGACGGTGACCTGCACGCCCGCGGTCGCGAGGCGGATCGCGGCGGCGAGGCCACCGAAGCCGGACCCGATCACGGCCGCGCGCAGCGGCCTCGCCGATTCAGCCATAGCTGTGCTCCATCCGCGCGAGCTGGTCGCCGATCCAGGCGACCGCCGGCGTGGCGCCGAGCGATCGTTCGAGGTCGGTGATGGCGCCGGCGAGGACGGCGCGGATCGCGTCCCGGCCGATCGGCTCGATCTCGCCGGCGAGGGCCGCCCGCAGCGGTTCGAGCTCCGCGGCGTCGGCGGTCGCGGCGGCGGCGCGCGCCATCGCCGACAGCCGCGCCCACGCGAACGGCCGGTGGCCGGCGAGCCACGCCCACGGCCAGGTCGGCCGCCGTCCGCGCAGGTCCTCGCGCCCCTTGTCGTGGCGCGCCGCGCAGGTGAGCGAGCCGAGGTCGTCGAGCATCTGCAGGCCGGTGCCGGCCGCCTCGCCGAAGTCGCCGGCGGCGGCGACCCGCTCGTCGGAGGCGCCGGCGGCGAGCGCGCCGAGCTCGACGGCGAAGCGGCACAGGGTGGCGGTCTTGAGCCGCGTCGTCGCCGCGACGACCGCGGGGACGTCGGCGAGCTCGAGGTCGTCGATGCACGCGCCGAGATCGAGCGCCTGCCCGAGGTGGCAGCGGACGAGCGTCGACGACGCGGCCCGCTGCGCGCGCAGCTCGACCGCCGCCGGCCGGCCGAGCCGGCCGAGCTCCGCGAGCGCCCAGAAGTACATCCACGAGCCGGTGTTGATCGCGAGCGGCACGCCGACCCGCTCGTGCAGCGCGGGCGCGCCGCGGCGCTCGCGCGAGCCGTCCTCGACGTCGTCGATGACGAGCGAGCCGGCGTGGAGGAGCTCGAGCACCAGCGGCAGGCGCTCCGGCGGCGGGCCGGCGGCCCCCGCGAGCGACCAGCCGGCCTGCACGAGGGTGGCGCGGAGCTGCTTGCCCGGGCGCGCGAGGAAGTCGGCGGCCGGCCCGGCGAGCGCGCGCCGCCAGACCGCCGCGGGCACGGTCGGATCGAGCGCGCTGGCGCCACCGGCGGCGAGCGCCTCGGCGAGCGCGTCGAGCGCGGGCGAGCGGGGCGACGCGAGCGAGCCGGGCTTCACGGCGTGCCTCCGAGCGCGGCGCGCAGCGACAGTCCGGCCGGCGGACGGCCGAGCAGGATGCGGGCGCGGTCGAGCGCGGTCAGCTCGAGCGCGTAGAAGCGGGCGATCGTCGCCGCCGGCAGCCGGTAGAAGCGGGCGAGCACGTGGTGGCGATCGGCGGGCCGGCACCAGCGGAACAGCATCCGGTTGAGGCGGCCGGCGAACGCGAGCTGGCGGCCGTGGCGGCGGGCGAGCCGCTCGAGCTCGGGGCCGAACAGCCGCGCGGCCGGCCGGCCGGCGACGTGCTCGGCGAGCCGGGCCGCGATCGGGAACGAGTACGCGGTCACCGGATGGAACCAGCCGCCCGCGTAGCCGGCGACCAGCGGGGCGGCCGCCGACGGCGGTGGCGTCGACAGCGGCATCGGCAGCACGCCGACCTCCTCGCGGTCGACCCGGTCGATCGTCCAGCCGCGCGCGTCCGCGTAGGCGGCCAGCTCCGCCCGCACCCCGGCGACGTCGAGGTGGGCGCGGTCGCTGAAGTAGGTGTCCTCGACGAGCAGGCGGCGCGGCGCGAGCGGCAGCACGTAGACGAAGCGGTAGCCGTCGAGCTGCGGGACCCGCGCGTCCATCAGGATCGGCCGCTCGAGGCCGTGCGGCGCGGCGAGCGTGACCTCCTGGCCGACGAACTTCTGCCAGCCGCCGGCGCCGTCGGGCAGCCGGTCGGGGCCGCGGGCGTCGATCACCGCCGTCGCGCGCAGCACGCGGGTCGCGCCGGCCGCGTCGCGCACCTCGACGCGATCGCGGCCGACGTCGGTGGCCGACGTGCGCACGAGCAGCTCCGAGCCGGGACGGGCGAGCGCGGCGGTGACCTGCTCGGCGAGCCGACCGGCGGTCACGCAGGCGTACGGCGCGTCGAGCCGGCGGGCGTGCGACGCGAAGGCGACGTCGTAGCCGGGCCAGCGGTGGACGACGAGCGGGTCGATCCACGCGGCGGCGGCCGGCGAGACGTCGCCCGCGTGGAAGCACCAGGTGTGGTTGCCGCCCGGCGCGTCGCCGCGCTCGATCAGCGCGATGCGGGCAGCCGGCTGCAGGGCGCGCACCGCGAGCGCGACGAGCCCGTTCTGCAGGCCGCCGCCGACGAGGGCGTAGTCGAACGTCGGCGTCACCAGCAGCTTCGATGTCGGCCGCGCGCCGCGGTTACGCGGATCGCGAAACGGCCGGCGAGAACGTCAGTCGGCGCCGCCGGCCAGCTTCGCGGCGAGCGCCGACAGCGCCGCCATCGTCGGCAGCTTGCGCGCGCGGCGATGGCTCGTCGCGAGCGCGTCGCTGGCCCGGCCGCCGATCGCGATCGTCGTCGCGCGCGGCAGCGAGTCGATCCACTCGCCGAGCGCGCGCGCCCGGCCCGGCGGCAGCGGCGCGCTCGCGCTCACCCACACGAGCACCGGCCGGTGGTGGTCGACCGCCGCCGCCAGCGCCGACACCGGCGTGTCGGCGCCGAGGTTGACCGCGCGCAGGCCGGCGGCCGCGGTGACCAGCGCCGCCATCGTCGTCGGCACCAGGTACGGATCGTTCTCGGGGGTGCCGCCGAGCGCGACCGGCGCGCCGGCCGGCGGCTCGAACGACGCGCGCAGGTGGGCGAGCGCCTGCAGGCAGACGTCGGTGGCGCGGTGCTCGACGAAGATGCCGGTGGCGCCGCCGTGCCAGAGCGTCCCGAGCGCGTGCATCGCCTCGCGCACCGGGCCGTCGCACAGCTCGGCGAGGCTCACGCCGCGCAGGTAGCGGTTCATCAACCAGCCGCGGGCGGCCACCGCGTCGCCGGCCTGCAGGTGGACCTGCAGCCGGTCCTCCCCGTACGCCTCGCGCTCCATCGCGGCCGCGACCTCGGGCAGGCCGAGCAGCTCGGGATGGGCGATCGGCGCGCCGGTCGCGCGGACGTAGCGCACCGCCTCGGCGACCGAGATCCGCCGGTGGCCGCCGTCGGTGCGCATCGCCGAGATCTTGCCGGCGTCGACCCACCGCTTGAGCGACGACTCGCTGACGCCGAGCGCCTCGGCCAGCTCGCGGGGGGACAGGAGGCGCATCTCTCCCCGGCAGGATGCCACCCGGCCGGTCCGCGTTACAGCGCGCAGAACGTTCGCCTTGACGCGGTGGACGTTTCGGCCATGATGGACGTTATGAACGTTTTGGACGACGAAACGGTCGGCCGCGCAGTGTCGTTCGGACCCGAGGACCGCGGCCTGGTCTACGCGGTCGCCCGGCGGATCGTCCGCACGCCACAGGACGCCGAGGACGTCACGCAGGAGGCCCTGCTGCTCGCGTACCAGCACCGCGCGAGCTACCGCGGCGACGCCCGCTACCGGACCTGGCTGCACCGGATCGCGGCGACGACCGCGCTCGGCCACCTGCGCAAGCGCCGGCGGTCGCGCGAGGTGCTGGCGTCGGGCCCCGGCACCGTCGGCGTCGACGTCCCCGACCGCGCCGCCTCGCCCGAGGCCGCGCTCGCCGGCGCCCAGCAGCGCGCCTGCGTGCAGGCGGCCCTGTCGTCGCTCGAGCCGCACTTCCGCGAGGTGCTCCTCTGCCGCGCGGAGGGCTCCGACGCCGAGGCCGCCGCCCGCCTCGGCCTCACCGTCACCAACGTCAAGGTGCGCGCGCACCGCGCCCGCCAGCGCCTGCGCCCGCTGCTCGAGGGGGTCCGGTGACCGCGCCCGACCGCGGAGGGTCGCGATGGAGGTGACCACGACGCCGTTCGCCGGCCTGCTGGCGATCGAGCTCGGCCGGCACGAGGACGCGCGCGGCTGGTTGACCGAGACGTACCAGCGCGAGCGCTACGTCGCCGCCGGCATCACCGACGAGCTCGTCCAGGACAACCTGTCGTCCTCGCACCGGGGCGTGCTGCGCGGCCTGCACTACCAGCGCCGCCGGCCGCAGGGGAAGCTGGTCCACGTCGTCGCCGGCGTGATCTACGACGTCGCCGTCGACCTGCGGCCTGGCTCGCCGACGTTCGCGCGCTGGTTCGGCACCACCCTGTCGGCGGTCGGCAGGCGCCAGCTCTGGATCCCGCCCGGCTTCGCGCACGGCTTCCTCGCGCTCATGGACGCCGTCGTCGCGTACAAGTGCTCCGACCGTTACGACCCCGACGACAGCCACGCGATCCGCTGGAACGATCCCGACCTGGCGATCCGCTGGCCGCTCGAGGTGTCGCCGACCCTGTCGGCCACCGACGCGGCGGCGCCGTGGTTCCGCGACGCGCGCCTGCCGGAGGCCGCGCCGTGAAGGTCCTCGTCGCGGGCGGCGATGGGCAGCTCGGCCGCGGGCTGGTCCGGCGCGGACCGGCGGCGGGCGTCGAGGTGGTCGCGCTCGGCCGCGCGGCGCTCGACGTCACCGACGGCGACTCGGTCGCCCGCGCGCTCGCCGCCCACGCGCCGGCGGCGGTGATCGGCGCCGCCGGCTTCACCCACGTCGACCGCGCCGAGCTGGCGCCGCGGCAGGCGCGCGCGGTCAACGAGCGCGGCGCCGAGCTGCTGGCGATCGCGTGCGCGGCCCGCTCGATCCCGCTGGTCTACGTGTCGACCGATCACGTCTTCGACGGGCGCGCGAGCCGGCCGTACCGCGAGGACGATCCGGTCGCGCCGGTCAACACCTACGGCGCGACCAAGGCGGCCGGCGAGCGGGCGGTGCGCGCCGCCGGCGGCACCGTCGCCCGGACGGCGTGGTTGTTCGGCGCGTGCGGCCCGAGCTTCGTGCACGCGATCGCCGCGCAGGCGCGCAGCCAGCGGAGGCTGCGGGTGGTCGCCGACCAGCACGGCTCGCCGACCTGGGTGGACGACCTCGCCGACGCGTTGCTCGCGCTCGTCCGCTGCCGGCCCGCCGTCGACATCGTCCACCTGTGCGGCGAGGGGCCGGCGTCGCGCCACGAGCTGGCGGTCGCCGTCGTCGACGAGCTGCGCCGGCACGGCGCCGCCGCCTGCGAGGCGGTCGACGCGGTCGCCACCGCCGAGCTGGTGCCCTGCGCGCCGCGGCCCGCGTACGCCGTCCTCGACACCGGCCGCGCCCGCGCGCTCGGGCTGCCGATCCGGCCGTGGCGCGACGGGCTGCGCACGCTGGTCGCGCAGGAGCTGGCGCTCCCGTGACGCTGCACGTGCTGGTGGCGACGGTGCCGCTCACCGGCCACGTGCGGCCGATGGCGATGATCGTCCGCGCGCTGGTCGATCGCGGCCACCGGGTGACGTGGACGGGCGCGCGCGCGTTCGCCGGCGCGATCGAGGCGGCCGGTGCCCGCTTCGTCCCGCCGCGCGAGGCGCCCGACGTCGACGACGCGCGCCTCGCCGAGCAGGTCGCCGGCCTCCGCGGGACCCGCGGCCTCGCCCGGGTGCGGGCGGAGCTGCACGGCCTCTTCCTCGCGCCGATGGTGGCGCAGCTCCACGATCTGCAGGCGCTGGCCGCCGGCGATCCGCCGGACCTGCTGCTCGCGGACCAGGCGCACCTCGGCGCCGCGCTCCTCGCCGAGACGACGGGCCTGCCGTGGGTCGGGCTCGGCGTCAGCGCGCTCGGCGTGCGCAGCCGCGACACCGCCCCGTTCGGCGTCGCCCGCCGGCCGCCGCGCCACGCCTTCGCGCGCGCGCTCGACCGGCTGCTCGCGTGGACGATCGATCACGTGCTGTTCCGCTCGATCCATCGCGCGTACCGGGCGGGGCGGGTGGCGGCCGGGCTCGCCGCCGGCGACGCCGGCTACTTCGACCTGCTCGCCTCCGACCTCTACCTGCAGCCGACCGTCGAGGCGTTCGAGTATCCGCGGCGCGACCTGCCGCCGCAGGTGCGTTTCATCGGGCCGCTGGTGCCGCCGCCGGTGGAGGCGGTGGCGCTGCCGCGGTGGTGGCCGGACGTCGACGCGACGCGCGCCGCCGGGCGGCCGATCGTGCTCGTCACCCAGGGCACGATGGCGACCGATCCGCGCGAGCTGATCGTGCCGGCGCTGCGGGCGCTCGCCGCCGAGGAGCTGCTGGTGGTGGCGACGACGCCGCCGGAGACTCTCGGCGTCGAGGTGCCGGCCAACGCGCGGGTCGCCCGCCACGTGCCGTACCAGGCGCTGCTCGCCCACGCGCGGCTGATGATCACGAACGGTGGCTACGGCGGCGTGCAGATGGCGCTCGCCCACGGCGTGCCGCTCGTCGTCGCCGGCGGCAGCGAGGAGAAGCCGGAGATCGCCGCGCGGGTCGCGTGGTCGGGCGCCGGCGTCGACCTGCGCACCGGACGGCCGCGGGCGCGGACGATCGCGCGCGCCGTCCGACGCGTGCTCGGCGAGCCGGCCTTCGCGCGCCGCGCGGGCGAG
>DASZXE010000004.1:0-21104 GCA_035546475.1 Kofleriaceae bacterium | reverse complement strand
AGAATGCCAACCCTCTCGTCGATCGATCGGGCCCGAGGAGGACCTCGGGACCGATCTCCACACAGAACAACCCCGGCCCGAGCTGCGCTCGGGGCCTCAGCGCCGCTGCGCCTCGCCCGTCATCGGCACGAAGCGCACCGGGAACACCGTCCGCTCCGTCGCCGCCCCGTCGCTGCCGCGGGTGATGACCCGCAGCGCCTGCTCCTGCCCGCCGACCGGGATCACGAGCCGCCCGCCCGGCGCGAGCTGCGCGACCAGCGCCGGCGGCACGGTCGGAGGCGCCGCGGTGACGACGATCGCCGCGAACGGCGCCGCCTCCGGCCAGCCGCTCCAGCCATCGCCGACGCGCAGGTGGACGCGCTCCTCGCCGAGCCCGAGCTCGCGCAGCACCGTCGCCGCCACCGACGCGAGCACGCCGTCGATCTCGATCGACCAGACCTCGGCCCCGAGCGCCGCCAGCACCGCGGTCTGGTAGCCGGAGCCGGTGCCGATCTCGAGCACGCGCTCGCCCGGGCCGACGCGCGCCTGCTCGGTCATCACCGCGACGACGAACGGCTGGCTGATCGTCTGGCCGCGCCCGATCGGCAGCGGCCCGTCGTCGTACGCCTGGTCCTGCAGGTCGGCGGGCACGAAGCGATGCCGCGGCACCGCTCGCATCGCCGCCAGCACGCGCGGATCGACGACCTCGCGCTCGAGCTGCTCGCGCACCATGCGGGCGCGCTCGTCGGCCCGCTCGCTCGCCGCGCCCGCGCCGCCCGTCGCGCCCGTCGCGCCCGCCGGAGGTTGCCGCTCGTCGCCCACCTCCCCACCGTACGGCCGGGGCCGCCGGGCGCCAAGCCCCGTCATGGCGGGCCGCCCGGCGTCGCCCGGTCGCGCACGAGCTGGTGACAGCCCGCGCACACCGGCAGGAGGTCGTCGTATAGCGACGCGCGCGCCTCGGCGGTGGTGGCCGACGGCGCCTTGCGCGCGAGGAGCTGCACGCTGCTGATCAGATCGCGCGCGTCGTGGTCGAGCGCCATCCGCGCCGTGACCAGCGACTCCAGCTCGTTGTCGGCCATCACCTCGGCGCCGAGCTCCCACAGGTCGTCCGACGGGCCGATGAGGCCTTCCCACAGCCGCGCGGCCGCCCACTGGTGCCGCCGCATGCGGGTGGCCACCGTCGCGTCGGTGTCGGGCACCGGCTCCCACGGGAAGGTCACGATCGCGGCGCGCACGCTGTGGCAACTGCTGCACTGGAGGCCGACGTCGCCGACGAGCGCGGCCGCCGACGCGAGGTCGGGCGCCGCCTTCACGCGGCCGGCGGCCGCCTGCATCTGCTCGACGTACGGCTGCCAGTCGTCGAGCTCGGGGTGCTCGGCGTGGGTCGCGAGGTAGGTGGCGGCGTCGCGCGCGTCGTCGAGCTCGCCGCGCACGATCGCCTGCTCGAGGCGGGTGGCGGCGCCGAAGTGCTCGTCCATGTGCTCGCGCAGCGGCGGCACCACCGGTGCGCCGGGCAGGCCCGAGTCGATCGGCATCGGCCCCGGCGGGCCCGGCGCCGGTGGCGTGACGCGCGGCGGAGCGGGCGGCGGCGCGGCCGCGGGCTCGTCGGCGTTGCTGCGGCAACCGATCGCCAGCACGAGGAGCGCCAGCGTGAAGGTGCGGGTCATGACCGGTCCTCCTTGCGAGGCTCGGGACAGCCTCGCGGGCTCCAGCAGCTCGGCATCGGCCCGGCGCCGGGCCACTGCGTGCGCTGGAAGTAGAACGGGATCACCGCCCACGTCGCGCCGCCGCGCAGCGGGAAGTGCCAGCGGGCGATCTCGCGGCGCACGCACGCGACGACACGCGCGCGCTCGGCGCGGGTGACCTCCGGCGCGACGACGCCGACGCGGCTGACCTGACCGTGCGGCTCGATGACGATCTCGAGCCTCATGTGGGCCGCGCGCGGCGTGCGCACGTTCGTCAGGTAGCAGGCGCGCACGCCGGCCAGGTACGGCGTCAACGCCTGCTCGATCACCGCCGCCGCGAGGGTGGGCTGATCGAGGTCGTCGACGTGGTGGGGCAAGGGTTGCGGTTGGACCGGCGGTGGCGGCGGCCGGCGCGGCGGCCCGGGCTGGGCGGCGAGACCGGACACACCGACGGCGGCGGCGATCGCCGCCGCGGCCGGCAGGAACCAGCGCAGGCGATGGACGCTCATCGATCACCTCGGCGGCGCAGACGCGCGCCACCTCACATGTGAGCAAGCCACGCGCCAGCGCATGTGGGCCGCGCGCCTGATCGGCCCACCGGCGAGCCTGCCGAACCTGCGGCGGTCGCCCTCCGCGGCGCAGGCGCTGCGTGGTACACCCTCGACGATGTCGGCCTCGCGGACGTTCTCGCTCACGCCCGGCAAGAGAGTCCTCTACCTGACGAAGGACCCCGACCTCATCCGCCGCCAGCTCGCCGGCGAGCTGACGCTGCGGATGGCCGACCTGTCGCCCGGCGACCTGCTCGACGACATCAACACCGACGCGATGACGCCCGCGTGGGTCTGCTTCGATCACGACCCCGCCGACATCGCGCGCAACGCGTACGCCGGCCTGATCGTCGAGGGCCAGCGCCTCTTCCCGCCCGACGCGCTGCGCGCCGGCGGCTTCGAGGTGATCGTCGCCGGCGCCCAGAAGGGCGTCGGCAGCTCGCGCGAGACGGCGGCGCAGTGCGAGGTGTGGAGCGGCAGCCGGCTCGCGATCGCCTCGTCGTTCGCGCCGATCCACGCGCGCAACAACATCAACATCGGCCAGCTCATGGGAGACCATGCATTGCTGCGCCGCCTCGAGGCCGGCGAGGAGATCCCGCTCGCCGCGTTCACCGAGGGGTACGACGCGATCACCGTCCTCATCATCGAGGCCGGCGGTCTGCTGCCGTTCTGCGCGGGGCTCGCTGCGGGCACCATCCGCGTGCCGCCGCCGTCGACGGCGCCGCGGCCGATGAACCTGACCGAGAAGGTGCTGGCGTCGAAGCTGCTCGCCGGCCAGGGCGCGTTCGTCAAGCCGGGCGACGCCGTGATGGTCAAGGTCGACGCCGGCTACTCGCACGAGTTCACGACGGCGCAGGTCGACTGGTTCCTGGCGCAGGAGTACGGCGCCGACTACAAGCTGCACGATCCGTCGAAGTTCGCCGCGTTCGAGGACCACCTCATCTACGCGACCGGCGTGCCGGCGATGGCGAAGTACGCCGACAAGATCGAGCGACTGCGCGCGCTGCAGCGGGCGTTCGTCGAGCGGACCGGCGTGCGCGACTACGCGGCCGAGGGCGGCGTGTCGCCCGGCATCTGCCACCAGGTCGCGCGCGAGCAGTTCGTCGATCCCGGCGACTTCGTGCAGGCGACCGACAGCCACACCTGCATGGGTGGCGCGTCGGGCGCCCTGGCGTGGGGCGTCGGCGCGACCGAGTACGCGGCGCTCGCCTACTGGGGCTTCACGCCGATCGCGGTGCCGGAGTCGATCCGCTTCGAGCTGCGCGGCCGGCTGGCGCCCGACGTGACGGCCAAGGACCTGATGCTCCACATCCTCGCGACCTACGCGAAGCGCGAGGAGACGCTCGACCGGGTCATGGAGTTCGGCGGCGACGGCCTGTTCGGCCTGCCGCCCGACGAGCGGGCGACGCTCGCCAACATGGCCACCGAGTGCTCGGCGCGCGGCGCGATCATGGAGGTCGACGACGTGATGCTGCGGTGGATCGCGGAGCGGCGCGCGCCGGCCGGGCCCGCGCGCGACGCGCTCGTCGAGGCGCTGCGCCGCAAGGTCGTGGAGCCCGACGCGGGCGCGCAGTACGGCGGCGGCATCCACGTCATCGACCTCGCGGCGATCCGGCCGATGGTGGCGACGCCCGGCGATCCCGACCACGGCATCCCGTCGGACCCGAAGAACGGCGCGACCGTCCGCGACGCCGGCCGCGTGCGGCTGAACATCGCCTACGGCGGCTCGTGCACCGCCGGCAAGCGCGACGACCTCGACTTCTACGCGCAGGTGATGGCCGACGCCGACCGCGCCGGCCGCAAGGTCGCCGACGGCGTGCGCTTCTACATCCAGTTCGGCAGCCGCGACGTCGAGGCGTACGCGCGCGAGCAGGGCTACCTGGAGCTGTTCGCGCGCACCGGCGTCGAGGTGATCAAGCCCGGCTGCGGCGCCTGCATCGGCTGCGGCCCCGGCGTGAGCGACAAGCCGGACCAGGTGACCGTGTCGGCGATCAACCGCAACTACAAGGGTCGCAGCGGCCCCGGCCGCCTCTACCTCGCGTCGCCGCTCACCGTCGCCGCCTCCGCCGTCGCCGGCGAGCTCGTCGAGTACGCCCCCGGCATGTTCGACAAGCCCTGACGTCGCCCCCGGCGGCGGTGATGCAGTCCATCCGCCGACACGATCGAGGTGGTGGCATGGTGGGGGGCGATACGAGGCAGCGGCCCACGCCTCCGCCGGTGAGCGGCCGCCCGCGCCCGGCGCCGCGGCGCCCCTGTGCGGCCGGATCGCGCGCGCAGTTCGTACGGCGGCGGCGGGGCCGGACGCGGTGGCGAAGGGTTGGCGGTGGCACCGACCTTGCGAGGTGGGCGGCAGATGCGCGCAGCACTGTCCCTGACCCTGATCGCGATCGCCGGCTGCTCGGCGGCCAAGCTCGGCGTGGGCTACCACGGCGGCCCGCACGTGACCTCCGGCTCGTCGGCGTCCGCCGGCGCGGACGATCAGCCGCACCACGCCACCGACGATCAGTCCGACGACGCGATCGTCGCCCGCACCACCGGCCACTGCGACGCCGCCCACGATCACTGCCTCGACGCGGACACCTGGTTCGCCGTCGACCCGGAGCAGGCAAGGCACCCGCCGGCCGAGGCGTTCCCCGGCCACTGGACCGACGCCTCGCCGGGCGAGTACCGCTCGATCTGGGCGTGGCGCTGCGACTGCACCGTCGGCGCGTACGGGATGCGCACGGTGCCGGCCAGCGCCGACAACGTGAAGGTCGGCGCCAGGGCGATCATCTACTGGGAGAACCAGCGGGTCGAGCTGCCCGAGGACCAGCTCTACGCGCGCAAGCACGACTGGCTCGAGAGCGTCGTCGCATCGGTCGACGCGCGTGGCAAGACCTTCCGCATGACCGGCGTCGCCGACCCGGTCCCGTACGGCGTCGCCCGCATCGTCGTCGAGGAGCGCACCGACGTGCCCGCGACCCCCTGACCCCGCCGAGGGCGCCGCGCCGCGCCCGGGCCCCGTGCATCTGTCCGCTCGCCGGACAGAGAGAACGTCGCGGCCGGCGTCAGCGGTGGGCGGTGCTGCGGGTGAGGACCAGGCAGGTCGCGGCGGTGGTGAGGCGGATGGCCTCCTTGCGGGTCAGCGCGTGATCGCGGTGGTGGACGTACGGCGCGTCGAGGATCGCGGCCAGGAAGGTCGCCTTCACCGCGTACGAGATGCTGTCGGTCGTCTCGTCGCCGACCGAGATCCGCTTCGCGACGACCACGCCGTAGAGGACGCCCTCCTCGGTGAGCAGCGCGCCGCCGGAGTTGCCCGGGTAGACCGGCACCGAGAGCTGCATCAGGTTGCGCTCGCCGCCGACCGAGACGGCGCTGACCGTGCCGTCGGTGAACTTCGGCTCGAGGCCGAGCGCGTCGGGTCGCGGGAAGCCGACGGTGAAGACCTGGTCGCCGAGCGCGATGTCCGGATCGGTCACGACCGGCACGTAGTCGCGCGTCTTGCGATCGACGTGGATCACCGCGACGTCGACGGCCGACGCCCTCGCGACGGTCTTCGCCGCGCGCAGCTCCTCGTCGCCGCACTTCACGGCGATCTCGTCGGCGCCGTCGACGACGTGCGCCGCGGTGGCGAACAGGCCGTCGTCGGAGATCGCGAAGGCGGTGCCGCTGCCGATCATCACGTCCCCGTCGTGGACCTCCGGCGCGGCGCCGTCCGCCGGCGCGGTCGCCGGCCGCGTGTCCGCCCCGGACTCCGGCGGCGCCGCCGGCGAGCAGGTCTGTCCGCGCACCTTGCACGCCTGCAACTGCATCGCCGCCGCCTTCACCGGGTCGGCGAGGTCGGCGTCCTCGGTGTAGAGGGTCGCCAGCTCGTCGCAGGCCTCGGCGTCGTGGTGCTGGCAGCCGCGCAAGAGGTAGCGCTCGCCGCGGCGCGCGTCGCGGTTGACGATCGCGCCGCGCACGAAGATGCCGCCGAGCTGCGTGCAGCTCTCGGCGTCGTTGCGCGCGCACCGGCGGCTGAGCTCCTCGACGACCTCGCGCCGCGGGTCGGAGCCGCCGGGCGCCACGTACGACACCGGCTCCTCCGGCGTCGTGTTGTCCACGCACATGCCCGGCTGGTCCGGATCCAGGGCGAAGCCGATCGGGCACGGCGACGGCATGCACGCGGTCAGCGAGGTCAGCCCCCCGGCCGCCGCCGCGAGCCATGCGTGCCAGGCCGAGGTCGTCCGAGTCGAGTCGCTCATGCGGGTACCCCGCACGTTCGACGCCGCCGCGGCCGTGGATCGAACAGGAATGTTGCGATCAGGCGCGGCGGGGGGCGATGCGGGCGAGGGCGCCGAGGAGGAGGCCGGCGTCGTCGCCCTTGGAGAAGACCGGGCGGCCGAGCGGGCGGTCGGCGATGGGCGGCGGGCCGTTGGCGACCAGCACGCAGCGGTCGACCAGCGCCGCCCCCGCGCGCCCGGCGCGGCCGATCAGCGCCGCGACGCCGCCGGCCACCGCGATGTCGACGACCAGCGCGTCGAACGTCTCGCGGGCGAGGACGTCGCCGGCCGCGACCGCCGCCGCCGCGGTCACCGCGTAGCCGCGCCCGGTCAGGACGTCGACCATCGCCGCCAGCAGCACCGGATCGTCGTCGACGATCAGGACCCGCGGGCCGTTGCCGGGCACCGCGAACGCCCCGCCCGACGCCGCCGGGCCCCGCAGCCGCCGCGCGGTCGCCTCGACGACCTGGATCAGCTCGGCCAGCGCCGCGGTCGGCACCAGCAGGCAGCGCCCGCCGACCACCGCGTCGAAGTCGCCGGTCACCTCGTCGGCGAGGAAGACGAAGCGGTCGCGCAGGTCGAAGCGGTGGACCAGCGCCCACCGGTAGACCGCGCCGCCGATCAGGTGGTGGGTGTCCCAGCTCGCGACGACGACATCGATCGGGCCGATCGAGCTCGGCAGCCCGAGCGCCGCCGTCGCCGCGGTCGCCGCGGTCGGTCCGGTGTGCGCGCCCACCGGCACCGCCGAGCTGACCACCCCACCGCCCGCGGGTGACGTCGCGCCCATCGCCGGCATCGAGCCCGAGCCGCCTGCCGACGTCACCGCCGGCAGCGAGCCCGACGACGACGCCGGCGGCGCGAGGATCGAACCGGACGAACCGTCGTACAGCACCGCCTGGGCGGCCGGCACCGACGACGCCACCTGGACCGCGAAGCCCCGGCTCTCGAACACCCGCACCAGGAGATCGAGCCAGAGCGCGTCCTGATGGACCAGGAGGAGCGAAGCGCGAGCCACGACGATCGCGCGCGAGTATACGCACCCGCCGCCATCGCATGTGCGATAGTGCATCGAGGAACTCCACGGACCGTGACGTTCGTCGGTGCGGTCCGTCTCCTGCTCCGGCCATGCCTCCCGCCCCGATCGTCGGCATCGACCTCGGCACGACCTACACCGCGATCGGCGTGATGACCGCCGCGGGTGCGGCGGTGCTGCCGCTCGCCGACGGCTCGCGCGCGCTGCCGTCGGTGGTGTCGTTCCCGCGCAGGGCCGCGCCGCTGGTCGGCGCCGAGGCGCGCGACCGCCTCGCCACCGATCCGACCCGCACGATCGCGTCGCCGAAGCGGCTGCTCGGCCGCCGGCTCGCCGACCGCGAGGTGCAGTCGTACGTCGGCGCCGCGCCGTACCGCACCGAGGCCGGCGACGACGGCGCGCCGCTCCTCGACGTCGACGGCGAGCGCTACGCGATGGCGCAGATCTGCGGGCTCATCCTCCGCGAGGTGCGCGCCGCCGCCGAGCAGCACCTGCAGGCCGACGTCGAGCGCGCCGTGCTCACCGTCCCCGTCAGCTTCGACGCCGGCCGCGCGCGCGCGCTCGAGACGGCCGCCCGCCTCGCCGGCCTCGAGACGGTCGCGCTGATCGCCGAGCCCAACGCCGCCGCGCTCGCCCACCGCGGCCTGCCCGGCTTCGGCGGGCTGGTCGGCATCTACGACTTCGGCGGCGGCACGTTCGACTTCTCGATCGTCGACGTCGGCCGCGATCGCTTCTCGGTCGTCGCCTCCGCGGGCGACGCCTGGCTCGGCGGCGACGACATCGACGCCGTCATCGCCGACGCCGCCGCGAACCAGTTCTGGCGGCAGCACCGGGTCGACCTCCGCAAGCAGGCCGTCGAGTGGCAGCGCCTCCGCTTCGCCGCCGAGCTCACCAAGCGCGCGCTGTCGACGGCGGAGTCGGCGCAGCTCGCCGTCCCCGAGATCCTGCGCACCGCCCACGGCATGGTCGACCTCCGCCTCACCCTCGACCGCGCGACGCTCGCGCGGGCGGGCGCCGCGATCATCCGGCGCACGCTCGACGTCTGCGAGACGGCGCTCACCCGCGCCGGCCTCCGCCCGTCGGCGCTCCACGGCATCGCGCTGTGCGGTGGCTCCTCGCAGATGCCGGCGGTCCGCGCCGCCGTCGAGCGCCATTTCGGCATCCCGCTGCTCGTCTCGCCGCGCGACGATCAGGCGGTCTGCCTCGGCGCCGCCATCCACGCCGGCCTGATGCAGCAGCACCGGGCGTCGCCGATCATGGCCCAGCGCCCCTGATCCGCGGCGACCGCGACTCAACGCCTCTCCGATGGCCGCACGGCCGGTTTGACCTGGGGGGTACCGCCACCTACGCTTGCGGCATGCCGCACGTCCGCCCCTGGTGGCTGGCCACCGGGTTGAGCCTCCTCGCTGCCTGTCCCGGCGGGGCCAAGCCCACACCGACCCCGCCGCCGCCGCCGCCGCCCACCGACACGGGCATCAAGCTCTCCGACATCCCGACCAAGGTCGAGCTGACCAACAGCGCTCCGATGAGCGACGCCAGCCCCGGCGCGCGCTCGCCGATCCTCGACGTGATGGTCGCCGAGAACAAGCGGTGGATGGACACGCTGGGCAAGCAGCCCGACCCCGCGTTCTACCTCGCGTACCAGATCGCCGAGCAGCGGGTGGTCAACCTCGAGGCCGAGGGCGGCGCGATCACCACCGACAGCGACGACACCGATCGCATCCTCGACGTCGAGGTCAGGGTCGGCTCGCCCGAGCTCGACAACACCCACCCGCTCAGCGACGACCCCAACGGCCTCAACGAGCCGCTCCCTCGCCAGGGCATCGTCCCGTTCGGCACCGACGGGCCCGCGATCGCCAACCACCTCTGGCTCGAGACCGACCGCCGCTACCGCGAGGCGGTGCAGGCGCTCGCCTACGTGCGGCAGGACCAGCGCACGCTCGGCCAGAAGGCGACCGACCCCGATTTCTCGTCGGCGCCCGCCGAGGTCTACATCGGCCCGCCCGCCGAGCTCACCTTCGACAAGGCGGCCTGGGTCGCGCGGCTCAAGCGCTGCTCCGAGCGCGCGCTGCGCGGCGCCGCCACCCGCGCGAGCTGCAGCGTCCTCTTCCAGCTCAACACCGTCTGGATGGTGAACAGCGAGGGCTCGCAGATCCAGATGTCGTGGCCGTCGGCGCAGCTCGCGGTGTCGGTCGGCGTCAAGGCCGACGACGGCGAGGGCCTGTCGCGCCTCGAGCAGGCGTTCGGCCGCGCGCCGTCCGACCTGCCGGACGACGCCGCGGTCGACAAGATGATCGCCACGGTCAACCAGGACCTCGACGCGCTCCACGACGCGCCGCTCGCCGATCCGTACGTCGGCCCGGCGATCCTCGAGGGCCGCGCCGCCGGCGTCTTCTTCCACGAGGTGTTCGGCCACCGCATCGAGGGGCACCGCCAGAAGGACGAGACCAGCGGCAAGACGTTCTCGTCGTACGTCGGCAAGGAGATCATGCCGACCTGGCTGTCGGTCTTCGACGATCCGACCGCGACCACGCTCAACGGCGTCCAGCTCAACGGCTTCTACCGCTTCGACGACGAGGCGGTGCGCGCGCAGCGGGCGCAGCTCGTCGATCACGGCAAGCTGGTCGGCTTCCTCATGGGCCGCAACCCGATCGCCGCCGGCCCGCACTCGAACGGCCACGGCCGCAAGCAGCCGGGGCTCGACCCGGTCGCGCGCCAGGGCAACCTGATCGTCACCGCCGACAAGACGGTCGCGCGCGAGGACCTGGAGAAGATGCTGCTCGAGGAGATCAAGAAGCAGGGCCGGCCCTACGGCATGGTCTTCACCGACATCTCGGGCGGCTTCACCAACACCAGCGCGTTCCAGCCGCAGGCGTTCAAGGTCAACCCGGTGATGGCGTACCGCATCTACCCCGACGGCCGGCGCGAGCTGGTGCGCGGCATCGACATCAGCGGCACGCCGCTGGTCGCGCTGCAGTCGATCCGCGCGGCCAGCCGCGAGGTCGAGACGTTCAACGGCGTGTGCGGCGCGGAGAGCGGCTGGGTGCCGGTCTCCGCGTCGGCGCCGAGCCTGCTGCTCGACAAGCTCGAGACCGAGAAGGCGTTCATCCCCGCCGATCGGCCGCCGGTGCTCGGCGCGCCCGGCATCCGCACCGCGCCGACCGACGGCGCCGCTCCGACCGGAGGTCGGCCGTGAAGCGATCCGCCACCACCGCCGGCACCGTCGCCGGCCTGACCGCCGCCGTGCTCGCCGCCGTCGCCTTCGGGCCCTCGCAGGTGGGCGCCGTCCCCGGCGCCTCCGCCCCGGTGGTCCCCGCCGGCCCGGCGGCCGCCGCCGCGCCCGCGCTCGGCCCGCCGTCGTCGGCGATCACCAACGCCATCACCGACGCGATCGCCGAGGAGATGGACCGCGCGATGGCGCACCTCGAGCTGCCCGGCGCGCCGAAGCCGTACCACATCAGCTACAAGATCACCGAGGTCGAGGTGAACGACGCGGTCGCCAGCCTCGGCTCGGTGACGCACCACCAGGTCCGCCACTTCCTCAACCTCGAGTGCCGCGTGCGGGTCAAGCTCGGCGACCTCGACAACGGCAACTTCGTGGTCGCCGCCGACGACGACATCGACGGCACCGCCGGCACCAACCTGCCGATCGAGTCGAGCGCCCGCATCGCCCGCCGCGCCGCGTGGCTCGTCACCGACGAGGCCTACAAGGAGGCGCTGATGCAGCTCCGCGCGCGCATGGACGCGCGCACCGCCGGCGGCGTCGGCATGGCGAGCCTGCCGACCTGGACCGAGGAGAAGCCGGTCGTCAGCGAGACGCCGGTG
This sequence comes from Kofleriaceae bacterium, assembly GCA_035546475.1. Classification (GTDB taxonomy): domain Bacteria; phylum Myxococcota_A; class Polyangia; order Haliangiales; family Haliangiaceae; genus UBA2376. The sequence continues at coordinate 9,796 of DASZXE010000004.1, read as the reverse complement.
CTGGTGCCGCCGCTCGAGGACATCGACACCATCGCGAACCGCGCCGCCAACCTGTCCGGCGTCGTCCGCGGCCTGCCCGACATCCGCGACTCGCGGGTGGCGATCTCGACCTACCTCGAGCGCCGCTGGTACCTGACCAGCGACGGCACCAGCACGAACGACACCCGCCGCGCCGCCGGCATCGCGATCGTCGTCCACGGCCAGGCCGCCGACGGCCAGGACCTGTCGGAGTACTTCACCCGCTACGGCCACACGGTCGCCGACCTGCCGACCGACGCCGACCTCACCGCGCAGACGAAGGAGCTGGCGTCGCGGATGACCGCGCTCGTCAAGGCGCCGGTGATCGAGCGCTACACCGGGCCGGTGCTGTTCGAGGGCCAGGGCGCGGCCGACATCGTCCGCGACTCGCTGGCGTCGAACCTCGACGGCACGCCGGTGCCCGAGGGGCTGCGGCCGCAGGACGCCCGCCAGTTCGGCGGCGGCCTCACCGACCGCATCGGGCTCAAGATCACCGCGCCGATGCTGTCGATCGTCGACGATCCGACGATCAGCGACGTCGGCGGCAAGCCGGTGATCGGCGGCTACAAGATCGACGACGAGGGCATCCCCGGCCAGCGCGTGCAGGTCGTGAAGGACGGCGTGCTGACCGAGCTGTTGACCACGCGGACGCCGGCCAAGGCGGGCGCGACGTCGAACGGCCACGCGCGCCGCACCGCCCCCGGCGGCTCGTTCCACGGCAGCGCGACGAACCTGATCGTCACCGCCAAGGGCGGGCTGCCGGCCGCGAAGCTCGAGGCGCGCTTCCTCGCCGAGGTGAAGAAGGCGGGGCTGCCGTACGGCCTCATCATCCGCCAGCTCGACGACGCGGCGGCGACCGCGGCGCCGGAGATGACGCGGCGCGAGCTGCTCCAGCTCCTGCAGAACACCGATCCCGACCTGCCGCCGCCGGCGCTCGTCGCCTACCGGTTGAAGCCGGGCGGCAAGGAGGAGCTGGTGCGCGGCGTCCAGCTCGGCGAGGTGCCGGTGAAGGCGTGGAAGGACGTCATCGCGGCCGGCACCACGCCGACCACGTTCAACTTCCTCGCGTCGGGCGATAGCTGGGTCGAGCAGAAGCTGCGGGGCGTCGATGCCGGCGTGGTGCCGTCGTCGGGCATCGAGAGCTCGGTGACCACGCCGGACCTGCTGTTCCAGGAGCTCGACGTGGTGCCGTCGACGGCCGGGCTGCGGGCGCTGCCGCTCGTGCCGGCGCCGTCGACGAAGTGAGCGCGGCGTCGCAGCGGCGCGGGGGGCGCACCCGGTGAAGGTGCGCGTCCACGCGATCGAGCGCGGCAGCCGGGCGAACGGCCCGGGCGCGCGGCTCGTCGTCTGGTTCCAGGGCTGCACGCTCGGCTGCCCGGGCTGCTTCAACCCGTCGACCCACCCGGCGGCGGGGCCGCTGACGACGGTGGCGGCCGTGATCGACGACCTCGCCGCCGCCGCGCGCGCGGGCGCCGTCGAGGGGCTGACGCTGTCGGGCGGCGAGCCGATGCAGCAGGCCGGCGCCGCGCTCGAGCTCCTGCTCGCGGCGCGCCGCCTCGGCCTGTCGACGCTGATGTTCTCCGGCTACACGCGCGAGGAGATCACGGCGCAGGCGCTCGGCCCGGCCGTCCTCGCGCACCTCGACGTCCTCGTCGACGGCCGCTACCGCAGCGACCTCCGCGACGGCGCCGGCGCCGGCCTGCGCGGCTCGTCGAACCAGCGCATCCACCTGCTCACCGCCCGCCACGCCGACGCCGACGTCACCGCCACGCCGGTCGCCGAGGTCCGCATCGCCGCCGACGGCACCGTCGTCCTCACCGGCGTCGATCCGCTCAAGGCCCGCTCCCTCCTCCGCCGCTGACCGACGCCATGGGTCTGGTAAGCTCCATCCGCGTGGCAGAGCGTGCTCACATCCTCGATCGCCTCGTGTTGCCCGCGAAGTACGAGCGTCTCGAGTTGCGGGTCGGTGCCGATCTGGTGAAGCTGCTCGCGCCACCCCGGGCGGCCCTGGACGTGCTCATGAGGGTCGCGGCCAGCGTGAAGAAGACGTACGAGGGCGCCTTCGTCCCGGTCGTCGGTCCGCCTGGTGCCGGCAAGACGACGCTGGCGAACTCGCTCAGCTACTTCTACCCCGCGGACTTCGCGCCCACGCTGCGCTACCAGGGCGCCATCACATTCGAGGCTCTCACCGATACGGTCACTCGCTTCCGGCAGTCGCAAGGCATCGTCAACGGCCGCATCCTGCCCGTGAGCATCGACCACCGCGAGGGCGCGCCTCCCACGGACGAGGAACTGGCCGCCATCAAGCGGTTCGTCCGCACCACACAAGCGCCAATGCTGGTGTTGTGGTTGGAGACCGATCGAGCCCGCGCCGACCAGATCGCGGCGCGTCACGTCGCCTTGACGGGCGCGTCGATCGTCCCACTGCCCGTCGTCATCACGGGCCCGGATCGGGCGACGTGGCAGGACATCGCGCTCCACACACTGGAGCTGTGCAACAACCTTCCGGCCGGTGAGATCGTCGAGATAGGCGTTGATCCTCGGACCTATGATCCCGGCCGGGTCGAGACCGTGGGCGAGTTTCTCAAGCAGATCGCGAATGACTTCGCCAATCTGCTCGTCGAGCACCAGACCTCCTCGATCCGCCCGCTCACACTGGTGATCCAGTACGTCAGCGAGTCCCTCGAGCGCGGCGTGCTCTCCGAGCTGACGCACGGCGAGCCGGGGCTGTTGAACTCCCACGCCTTGCTGCGCTGTACGCCCGACAGCATGATCGGCCGCTGGTGGGGATCCCGCCGGGGCCACCTCACGCAAGCCATCTTCCGACTGGACGCTCGCGCCTTCTGGTTCCCACCCGCGGCGGCCGCCGTGATCCTGCGCAAGCATGGCCCCGCCGAGGTCGCCGAACTGCTGGAGAAGGAAGACCGGTCCCTCGCGTCGCCTGCCGACTTGCGAGGCTACCTCGAGCGCACCGATGTAGGTCGCTACCTCGCCGGGTCGGATCGCACCGCGTCCGAAACGCGAGGGCGGCCGGCGGAAGAGGCGCGACGACAGCTCGCTCGTGTCGCCCAAGCGTACGGCTACGGTGGCGCGCGGGACAAGGTCCTGAACAAGGCGGTGCTGGAAGCGATGGTTGCGTTTCTGCCGACACTCGACATCACCGTCGCCGCCGCGGCAAACGAACAAGGCCTCCCGTTCTGTTCGTCACTGATTCCCGACAACCAGATCGATGTGGGAGACCGTATTCTTTGTGTCGAGTACTGCTGGCGCTCCGGCGAGGGCCTGGCGTCCGGCCGCCGTTCCGAAGTCGCTCAATACGCTCTCGAGAAGCTCAGGAACTACGCGGTCAACCTGGGGTGGATCGAGCCGTAGCCGGGCCGGCTCATTCCTCGACGAGCGGTACGCGGACGCACGCCGCCCGAGGCGGATGATCGGGTGGTGCGGTGTCGACGCCTCGATAGTACGGGCCCCTTCGCGATCCAGATCTTCTGATCGGAGGTCTTGAGCGTCACCGGCGGCGCGGCCCGCCTCGCTTCGGCTCGCTCCGGGTCTACTGCCTGGACCGGACGCTCCGAGCCGCAACCGGCGGCGCGCGCGCGCACCGTTCCGTGAGATGGGCACGCCCGCGTTGCGGCGCTCCACCCCGAGGCCCATCGTGGCCCCATGGGAACGCCGATGATGCCGCAGCTCGAGCACGTCGTCTTCCTGATCGAGGCGGCCATCGACCGCTACCACCGCGATCCGCAGCGCGCGGAGGCCGCGGCGGGTGGCGCGGCGCGCTGACAACCACGAGGAGGGCATGTGTCGGTAAGCGACGAAATACAGCATCTGATCGACCAGGCGATGCCCGGCCACCTGCTGCCGGGGTTCAAGGAGGCGTTCGAAGAGTTCAGCAAGAAGGCGGTGAAGAGCCTGACGGACTTCGTCGACCACCAGGTCGCCGCCGGCGTCGGCACGGCGGTCGCCTCGCTGGTCTCGCCACTCACCGACGCGGCGGGCAAGCTCGGCCGGCTCGCGGACGCGCTCGATCCGTCGGCGATCGGCGCCTCGGCGGTCACCGCCCTCACCGCGGCCGAGCACGGCGCGGTCGCCGGCGTCACGGCGATCGCGGCGGCGATCTCGGCCGACGCGACCAACCGCGCGGTCCGGATCAGGAACGCGGCGACCAAGGAGCTCGCGCCTGCCTTCCACCTGATCGACAGCGTGCCGCAGGCCGTGCACGGCGCCTACGCGGACATCGCCGGCGCGATCTCGCAGATCGGGGCGCTGACGAAGCTCGACATGTTCAGCGCCCTCCACGCCGGCCTCGCGACCAGCCAGGGCGTCCACGCCGGCGCGGGCGCGGCGGCCGGCGGGACCGAGCTCCTCACCACGCTCGGCGACCTGCTCGCCGCGCTTCAGCCGCTCGCCGAGGCGACCGGCTGGAGCGACAGCGGCCAGACCGCGGCCCTCCTGACCGGCGCCGGCAAGCTGCTCCAGGCGTGCGGGCCCGAGGCGACCCAGCTCCTCGCCAGCGCGTTCGGCGCGGCCGAGCTGGAGGTCATCACCGACGCCCAGACGCTGCTCGCCGACGCCGCCGGCGCCAAGGCCGACCTCGCCGGCTGGCTCGCCAGGCCCGACGTGCGCCGCAAGCTGATCATCGCGGCGGCCACGCTCCAGGGTGTGAGCCTGTTCCTGAAGACGCTCGAGGTGGTGCTGCCGATCGAGGTCGGCGCCACCGAGGCGCAGGCCGCCGGCGTGCGCGAGGAAGGCGCGGCGGGCGGCGCCGCCGGCGTCGAGGGTGATGCGGCGGTCGCCGCCGGCGAGGGCGGCACCGCGGCCGCCGGCGTGCGACCCGGCTCGCTCACCCAGAAGATCTGCGCCCCCATCTGCATGGTGCTCGACAAGGTCGCCGTCGGGATCGACGGCGCGCTGAAGGCCTTCCCGGCCCAGGAGACAGCCTGATGCCCATCCCATTCGATGGCCCCGTGCAGCTCGAGGCGGCGCTCACCGCCATCGGCCATGCGGTGCAGCGGCTCGCCGCGATCACCGGAGAGGCGCCGGCGGTGAGCGGCTTGCAGCAGTGCGCGAACGGCGCCGCCGGCACGGCGGCCAAGGTCGCCAGCGACGTGGTCGGCGCGCTCCACCGGGAGACCGCGGTGCTCGGCGCGCGCAGGGTCGATGCCACCCGCTACGCCAGCGTCGTGGCCCACGTGGGCTCGGACGTCGCCGGCCGGGTCGGGCAGCTCGGCCACTTCCTCGACGTGGGCGTCAGCAACCTGGCTGGACTGGTGCCGTCATCGAGCGGAGCGCCGGTCAACGCGGACTACGGCGTCCAGCTCGCCGCCGCGATCGCGACGGTCGCCACGGCATACGGCCAGCTCGCCGCCGTGGTGGCGAACCATGCCGGCGGCTGGGCGCTGCCGCCGCTCGACAAGGCGCTGGCCGCCGCCGCCACCGTCCTCTCGCACGCGCCGCCGGCGGTGCTCGCCGTGCTCGAGCCGCTGGTGCCCCTGGCGACGGTCACCAGCCTGGGCGCGAACCTCGGCGCCGCCGGCGGCGGGCCGGCTCCCACCGTGCACGTGGCGCACGCGGGCCACGCCGCCCTCGGCGACCAGGCGTCGGCGGTGAAGTACCTGAGCATGGCGGCGACCGTCGCCGGCGTGCTCGAGACGTCGTGCGCCGCGCTCGCCAAGATCGTGTCCGCGAAGCTCACCGCCGCGGCCGGCGGCAAGGTCAGCGGCGACGTCGGCGGCAAGGCCGGCTGGGCGGCGGCGCTGTCCGCCAAGGTCGGCTTCACGATCTTCGCCGACGGCGAGCTGCGGGTGTCGGTGGCGCCCGTCGACGTCACGGGCGCGGTGTTCGCGGTGATCGGCTGCGTCTTCGGCCTGATCAAGATCGGCTGCAAGGCCGCCGCCGATGTGCTCGCGCTCGGCTGACCGGGACGCCGCGGCCTGAGGCCCGCCACCCGCGGCCGAAAATGACCGCGCCGGGCGAGAGGCTCGCCCGGCGTCCAGCCAGCTCACTGCCCCCGGAACGGGCGGGTCAGTGGATGTCGACCGAGAGGCGGTAGACGAACTGGCCGGCGGTGGTCACGGTCGAGATGGTGTGCGACTGGCGGACCTGGAGGTACCAGGTCTGCGTCATGCCGGTCGTGTTCTTCGCGAGCGCGTCGTTCGGCGTCGTGCCGCGGCCGTCGATCAGCGAGCAGAAGCCACGGCCGTCGTCGTCATCCGTGATGAGCTGCACGCCGTTCTGATCGTAGAGCGTCAGCTCCGAGTCGATGTTGTCGTTCTCGCAGGTCTCGGTCGCGCGGTCGCCCTCGATGATCTCGGCGCGGACGCGCGCGTTGGCCGGCACCGTGATCGCGTAGAAGTCGCTGTCGGCCTGGAGCGTGTGATCGCCCGAGACCCACGCGCCGGTCGTCGCGGCAGTGCCGAACAGCGTCTCCGCCATCATGTTCGTGTCGTTCACGCCCATCATGTTGGCGGCCTCGGTCTCGGGACCCTTCGCGTCCTGGAAGTCGACCTTGAGGAAGTAGTTCGCCGTCACGACGCTGTTCTTCACGCGCAGGTAGTACGTGCCCGGATCGAGGTAGATCACGAGGCCGCCGCAGTTGCCGATGCCGCCGCCGGTGGCGCCGGTGTCCTGGATGATCGTCGTGCCCGTGCTGTTGAGGAGCAAGAGGTCCTGCGTGCCGCCGACGCAGTCCTCGGGGTTGAGGCCCGTCAGCGTCTCGGCGCGGATCACCGTGCCGACCGCGATCGTCAGGCGGTAGTTGTCGAGGTCGGTCGCCGCGCTGAGGCTGCCCTGGATCATCGCGTCGTTCGTGATCTGGACGGGGTTCGTGTCGGCGTTCGCCGTCGTGTCGTTCGGCTCGACCTCGACCGTGACGCCCTCGACGTGGCACATCGCGTCGCAGCCGTCGCCGGGCGCGGTGTTGCCGTCGTCGCACGTCTCGCCGGCGGTCTGCACGCCGTTGCCGCAGCCGGTCATCGTGCAGTTGTTGTCGCAGCCGTCGCCGTTCACCATGTTGCCGTCGTCGCACAGCTCGGTGCCGGACATGATGCCGTTGCCGCACGCGGTCATCGTGCAGTTGTTGTCGCAGCCGTCGCCGTTCACCATGTTGCCGTCGTCGCACGCCTCGGCCGGCGACACGACGCCGTCGCCGCACACGTCCGGGGTCCACACGGCCTTGAGCGCGTAGCCGGGCGCCGCGATCTCCGTGTCGTCGTCGTAGAAGCTGATGCCGATGTAGCCGGACGAGTTCGCCGGGAACGTCACGGTGAGGCCCGAGCACCGGTCGGTGCCGCCATCGCGGTCGTCGTTGAGCGCGACCGACGTGGCCGTGTTGTCGTAGAGGCGCATCACGGTGTCGACGCCGTTGGCGTCCGGGCACGGGTTGCCGAAGCCGGCCACCGTCAGGTCGTAGGTGTCGAACCGCGCGACGAACGGGATCGCCGTCGTGTTCTGGAACTTGAACAGGTCCTCGTCGCCGGCCGGCGACAGCATCGCCAGCACGTGCACCTCGCTGCCCATCGGCGAGCCGTCGGCGGCGTCGAAGACCGTGTTGCCGTCGGCGTTCATCACCGCGGTCGCGTCGATGTCGTTCTGCGTCGTGCCGGCGAACGAGGCGCCGACGGTCGGCATGCCGTCGTCGTTCGGCTCCATCTCGGTCGGCTCGAGGATGCACTGGGCGCTGCAGCCGTCGGCGTTGGTCGTGTTGCCGTCGTCGCACGTCTCGCCGGGCGAGACGTGGCCGTTGCCGCAGCCGGTCGGCGTGCAGTCGACGTCGCAGCCGTCGCCGTCCATCTGGTTGCCGTCGTCGCAGCCCTCGCCGGGATCGAGGTGGCCGTTGCCGCACAGCATGATCATGCAGGTCATGGTGCAGCCGTCGCCGTCCATCTGGTTGCCGTCGTCGCACTGCTCGCCGCTGGTGACGATGCCGTTGCCGCACCCGGTGGGGGTGCAGTTCGAGTCGCAGCCGTCGCCGTCGGTCGCGTTGCCGTCGTCGCACGCCTCGCCCGACGTCATCACGCCGTTGCCGCACGCGGTCGTCTTGCAGTTGTGATCGCAGCCGTCGCCGTCGGTCGTGTTGCCGTCGTCGCACTGCTCGCTCGGGTCCATCACGCCGTTGCCGCAGCCGCTGTCCTTGCAGTTGGTGTCGCAGCCGTCGCCGTCGACCTGGTTGCCGTCGTCGCATTCCTCGTCGGGATCCATGACGCCGTTGCCGCAGACCTCGGTCTTGCAGGTGGGCGAGCAGCCGTCACCGGCCATCGTGTTGCCGTCGTCGCACTGCTCGCCGGTCTCCATCGTGCCGTTGCCGCACACCGGGCTGCTGCAGGCAGGGGTGCTGGCGCAGGCAGGATCCGCGCAGTCGGCGAGGCCGTTGCCGTCCTCGTCGCCGACGGTCGAACAGTTCTCGTGTGTGGTCGTCCCGTCATCGCCGCCGCCACACGCGCCCAGCGCCACCGCGAACGAGACGCAGAATAGGACACTCAGGGATCTCATGCGGGCGACACTAACAGGACGCCGCGCGCGACGGGGATGACTCTTCACGCCACGACGTCGTCGGTGAAGGTGTGACACCGCGTCGTGTCGTGAAGTCACTCCATGACGCACGACGCCGGCCCGCCGTCGACGGACGCCTGGTCCGGCTCGCTACCAGAGCGCGTGCGGGCCGAGCAGCGCCTTGACGTCGTCGGTGCTGGAGCCCTTGCCGAGGACGACCTTGGCGACGCCGTCGTCACCGATCGTGACGTCGACGGTGGTCTCCTCGTGGATCGGCAGGCCGGGCGTCATCATCGCCTTCGCCTCCGCGTCGATCTCGCTGTCGTCCATCATGCCCAGGCGATCGCGCGTGTAGGTGACGTGCACCGGCACCGCGAGCGGGCAGTGCGGCGCCGCGCCGAGGACGCAGACGGTCTCGGTCGTCGTGTCGAGCTCCTCCTCCTCGTCGATGCCGAGGTCGGTGTCGTGGTGGTGCTCGGTCATCGTCACCGTCACGACCCGGTGGCCGCCGACCTGCTCGTCGGTGATCGGCCCCAGCTCCATCTCGCCGGTCACGCCCATCATGCCGCCCTTGTAGAGGTAGCCGAGATCGTCGAGGACGACCCAGCCCGACGGGCCGTGCCAGAGGAGGAACAGCTCGGCGTTGCCGAAGTCGATGTCGACCTGCGCGATCGCCAGGTCGGCCGGGTGCGGCCCGTCGTCGAGCGAGCAGGTCGGCTGCGCGTCGTCGTCCATGAAGTCGTACTTCTGCCCGGCGAGGCACGCGCACAGCGCGCCGGTGTCGGCGGCCGGCTTCTGGCACGGCAGCTCGGCCGCGGGGCTCGCGCCGGCCGCCGGCGGCGCCTTGCCGAGCGCGGTCAGCCGGTCGCTGACCGTCTTGTTCGGCCGCAGCAGGAGGCTCTGCGTGTAGAAGCGCGCGGCCGCCTCCTTGTCGTTCGTCGCCTCGGCAACGCGGCCGAGGTTGTAGAGCGACGACGCCTTGACCTTGTTGTCGCCGGCCGCCTGCACCGCGGCGGTGTTCGCCTTGCGCGCGGTGTCGTAGTCGCCGGCCTGGAACGCGGCCCAGCCGAGCTCGCCGTTCGCGCGCGCATCGCCGGGGATGACCTTCAGGCACTGCTGGAGCTCGGCGACCGCGTCGCCCCAGGCCTTCGCGCCGCCGAGCTTGCGGCCCTGCGCGAGGTGCTTGCGGTACTCCTTGCGCTGCGCGGCGGTCAGCGCGGGTGGCTTCGTGTCGGGCTTCCTCGCCGCCGAGGTCGCCGCACTGCCGGCGGCGGGCGCGCCCGCGGCC
>DASZXE010000003.1:0-3112 GCA_035546475.1 Kofleriaceae bacterium | reverse complement strand
GCGGGGCGGCGGCCGCGCTCAGCGGCGCGTCACCTCGAGCACCGCGCCCTCCTTGGTGTCGGTGAGATAGACGTCGCCGTCGCCGTCGCCGACCGCGTTGCGCGCGCCCTCGTGGGTGGGGACGACGACCGCCGCGTCGAGGACACGGCGATCCGGATCGAGCCGCGCGATCGTGAGCTGCCCGGCGTGACCGGCGGCGGCGTAGACCTCGTGGCGGGCCTCGTCGTAGTCGACGTTGTCGACGCCATCGCCGGTCGCCACCTGCGAGACGATCGCGCCGTCGTGGCCGGCGTCGACGAGCTGCACGTGATCGGCGCACGCGACGACGAGCAGGTCGTGCGCGCGGTCGAGCGCGATGCCCTTCGGCCCGTCCTCGCCGCAGCGCGAGTCCCACGTCGCGAGCGTCTTGCGCGTGCGCAGATCGATCTGCAGCGTGCGGTCCTTGTCCTCGAAGTTCGTGTAGAAGAGGCCGCGCGCCTCGTCGACCTGGTAGCCCTCCGGCTGGCCGTCGAAGGTGAGCACGGCGGCCGGCTTCGGCGTCGCCGGGTCGCTGACGTCGAGGATCGTCACGGTGTCGTCGCGCGGCGTGGTGACCCAGACCTCGTGCGTGGCCGCCACGTAGGCGAGGCCGTCGGGCATCGACGCCAGCGTCACGCAGTTGCCGATCGTGAGCCGCTCGTCGTCGATCGCGCAGACCTTGCTGTCGGCGCGGTTGCCGACGTAGGCGAAGCCATCGCCGATGGTGACGGAGCTCGGGCCGACCGTGCGCTTCATGCCGTGGCGCTCGACCTCCGCCGTCGGGAAGCCGTCGATGCGGTGGACCGAGCCGTCGCGGGTGCCGAGGACGTCGACCGAGCCGGTGTTGCCGGCCGGCACCCACACGCGGTGGCGCGCCGGCTCGGACGCGATGTAGTCCATCGAGACGCCGTCGGCTGGCGCGCCGGGCAAGGCGATGACGTGGGTGACGGGCGTGCCCCCGGTGGCGCCGGCGGCATTCGTCGACGGCGTCGAGGGTGTCGAGGGCACGGCGGGGGCCGCCTTGCCGCCACCGCAGCCTCCGAGGAGGAAGAGGAGCACCGACGCCTGCGAGCGCGACATGAGCGGCACGCTAGCACCGGCCGCGCACGCGCCCGACCGCCGGCGCGGGCCGCGATCCATCCTTCATGGAAGCTTCATGCGTCGCCCTCGGGAGTCGACCGGTCGGCGCTCACCCATGCCGCGTAGATCGTGAAGACGTCGCGATCGAACGTGCCATTCGTCGAAGACGTGCTGACCGCGTTCCGGTACGACCCGCGGCGCGGCGCGACGATGCCGCTGCGCCGGCAGCCGGTGGCGGTGGCGGCGGCGGCGATCGCGGAGGCGGCGGCCGAGCGCCTGCGCGGGCGCCACCCCGGGCGGCCGCTCGAGCTCGACGTCGAGCCGGGGCTGTCGACCGTCGAGGTCGACCCGGTGCTGTTCCGCCGGGTGATCGACAACCTGCTCGAGAACGCGCACGAGTACACGCCGGACGGCGCGGCGTCGACCGGGCTGCACGTGCGTCGGCCCGGCGATGAGGTCGAGCTGGTCGTCGTCGATCGCGGGATCGGCATCGACGCCGCCGACCTGCCGAAGGTCTACGACGCGTTCTTCCGGGCGGAGCGCCGCCGCGCGCGAGAGAGCGGCGGCGGCGGGCTCGGGCTGACGCTGGCCCGCCGCATCGTCGAGGGCCACGGCGGGACGATCGAGCTGACGAGGCGAGCTGACGAGCGGGGCCGGCAGCGGGACGGAGGCGCGGGTCGTCGTGCCGGTGCGCGCGACGGACGGGGACGACGAGGGCCCGGGCGCCATGGCGGGGATGGACACGGGACGTGCGCGGGCCAGGCTGCCGTCCGCTATACCGGATGACGCCTGGACAATGACGGATGTCCGTGATAACGGATGAGCATCCGATCCGGAGCGTCCGATGTCCCCGTCGACGAGCACCGCCGCTGCCCTGCCCGACCCGTCCGCCCTGGCGGAGGACGACCGCGCGTGGGCGGCCGCGCGCGCCGGCGCCGCCGAGACGGCGAGCGCGGCGGCGCTGCTCGCGGAGGTCGCGGCGCGGTTCGGCGACGGCGCCGTGATCGCGACCAGCTTCGGCGTCGAGGACATCGTGCTGCTCCACCTGGCGCGCGAGCACGCGCCGGGGCTGACCGCGTTCACCATCGACACCGGCCGGCTACCGGCGGAGACGTTCGAGGTGATGGAGGAGGTGCGCGTGCGGCTCGGCGTGCGCGTCGAGACGCTGGTGCCGGACCACCGCGCGGTGCAGGCGCTCGTCGACGACGGCGGCTGGTTCTCGTTCCGCGACAGCCGCGAGGCGCGGCAGGCCTGCTGCGCGGTGCGAAAGCTGGAGCCGCTCCGGCGCGCGCTGGCCGGCCGCCGCGCGTGGCTGACCGGCCTGCGGCGCGAGCAGGGCGTGACGCGGACCGCGACGCCGGCGCTCGGGTGGGACGACGCGCACGGCCTGGTGAAGGCGAACCCGCTCGCGTCGTGGACGAAGGCGCAGGTGTGGGCCCACGTCCGCGAGCACCGGCTGCCGTACAACCGGCTGCACGACGCGGGCTACCCGTCGATCGGCTGCGCGCCGTGCACGCGCGCGGTGAAGCCGTACGAGGACGATCGCGCCGGGCGCTGGTGGTGGGAGTCCGACGAGCACCGCGAGTGCGGGTTGCACCGGCGATGAGCGGCGAGGCGAGGCGCGCGGCGGGCGCGGCGATCGACTACCCGGTGTGCCTGCGGCTCGCCGGCCGGCGCGTGCTGGTCGTCGGCGGCGGGCGGATCGCGCGCGGGCGCGCGCTCGGCCTGCGTGACGCGGGCGCGCGCGTCGACGTCGTCGCGCCGCGGATCGACGCGGAGCTCGAGGCGGCGGCCCGGCGCGGCGAGCTGACCCTCGTGCGGCGGGCGTGGCGCGCCGACGATCTGGCCGGCGCGGCGATCGCGGTGGTCGCGATCGACGACCGCGCCGAGGCGGCCCGTATCGCGGCGGCGGCGCGGGCGCGCGGCGTGCCGGTGACGGTCGCGGATCAGCCGGTGCTGTGCGACTTCACGATGCCGTCGGTGGGGCGGCGCGGGCCGATCACGCTGGCGGTGT
>DASZXE010000002.1:0-19417 GCA_035546475.1 Kofleriaceae bacterium | reverse complement strand
CCACCTGGGCGCGCCTTGTCGCCGCCGGCCTCGAGCCCGCGCGCGCGCTCGCCATGCGCGATGCCGGCCCCGCGCTCTCCGCCATCGGCGCCGCGCTCCCCGGCGGGCCCACCGGCGTCAACCACGCCGACCTCGTCCTCGTCGCCGCACGCGATCCATGAGGCTCGTCCTCCACCGCCTCGACGGTCGAGCGATCCCGTCCGGCGCCCGGACGTCGTGCTCGAGCGACAGCCCGGGCCCCATGCAGCGGTCCTGCGCGTAGCGCAGCCACTCCTGCAGCCCGTCGGCAACGGGTGGCGCGCGACGCTGCGCACCGTCGCCGTCGAGCAGGAGCAGGCACGCGTGTCCTGTCCCCTTCTCGATCCCGACGAGATCGACGATATCCATCTGTCGAAATGGCCACTGGCGGAGATCGAGAGTACACGCCACGCGGCGCCACCGACGAGCAACGACGTCCACGGGCAATGGCCACTGGCATCGAGGTCAGTCGGAGCGGTGCGCGAGACCTCGAGTCTCTCGGCGCGGCGACCGTCTCGGTGACGATGTAGTCCAGTTGCGTACCTTCAGCCCGCGGCGCTCGGGCGAGCTCGCGGACACCCGCGGAGGGCGGCGTGGAAGCTTCCTGGCGGAGGCCGATCCCGGCTCTCCGCCACCGCTCGCGCAGCGCCTTCCTTTCGCGCAAAACGCGCCGGCGGCCGCGCGGATGACCTCGCGCGCCCCTCTCAGCCCCCCCCGAAGGCGAGACGGGAGCGGCTGGCCGTCCACCGGGGCGCTTTCGCGCCAGGTGTAATCTTCCTGTAGGAACCGCTTGACACCATCTGGTAAAAAAGTATCCTGGAACACGGTCATACATCTAGGTGTTTTGACCATGGGTGGGCGAGAGCACGGCAATTGACTCCTTCCTCAGCCAGCACAGGCGGCCAAACAGTGAGAATTTTTCGAATCCACCATGCTGCCGCGCCTGCCCAGCGTGTCATCGTCCTCGGCGCATTCCTTGCATGCTTGCTGGTCTCCGCCGGCGTAGCGCGGGCGACCGACACCGACGCCGACGGCATCGACAGCTCGGTCGACAACTGCCCGACCACGTTCAACCCGTTGCAGGACGACTGCAACAACGACGGCCAGGGCGACGCCTGCGACCCCGACGCTGGTCAGAACGACACTGACGGCGACCACGTGTGTCAGGGTGTGGACAACTGTCTCACCGTCCCCAACATCGACCAGCGCGACGTGGACCACAACGGCGTGGGCGACATGTGCGAGGCGTCGTGGAGCAACCGCGACGACGACGCCGACGGCATCAAGAACAGCGCCGACCCGTGCCCGCTCGAGGCGGTCGCGACCTGCGCCATGCAGGCGATCACCGTGCCGTGGGTGCCGGCCAACCCGGCGATCCCGCACTCGACCTACAGCGGCGTGTCCCACACGGTGAAGGGCATCGCTCGCTACCTGCCGACCACGGGCACCAACTCCTACATGTGGGACTTCGGCGACGGCAGCGCGGCGACGGCGTGGACCAACATGGTGGATGGGGCCAATGCAGTGGTCACCACGTACGGCACCCGCACTGCCTACAACCTCGGCGTCGCCCACACGTACACGGGCGCCGTCGGCCAGACGTTCATCGCGACGCTGTCAGTCCGCAACAGCGCCAATCTGAGTGACGTGAAGACGGCGATCTACCGGGTCCAGATCAAGGACTCGAGCGCGCTGCCCGCCGCCGCCCCGTACAACCTCGACACGAACAAGATGGACGTCCTCATCGACATGGCCGTCGATCGGGGCCTCTGGTACCTGCACACGACGATGAACCACGCGACGTACGCCGACAGCAGCCCCGGCTGGAACCAGCCGTACGGCTACTGGACGGCGAACGCGGGCACCTGCACCGCGCTCGACGCGTTCGAGCTCCACGGCAGCAAGCCCAACAAGGACTTCGCCACCGATCCGTACGTCGAGGACTCGCAGCGCGCCCTCAACTACATCCTCGCCAACTCGCAGACGATCGGGATCGCGAACCAGACGGCCGGCAACCCCGACTACAACCGCAACGGCACCGGCGTCGTCCTGACCTCGTACGCCATCCTGGGCAGCAACGACGAGACGTACGTCGCCGGCATCTGCGGCGTCGCCGTCGCGTCGAGCGGCACGCCCACCCGCCAGGCGCTCGTCGGCGCCGCCACGTACGTCCGCGGCCGCACGCTCAAGGACATCACCCAGGACATGGCGGAGTACTTCGCCTGGGGTCAGTCGGAGCCCGGCAACAGCTACCGCGGTGGCTGGCTCTACCAGCACAACTCGGGCGGCGCGGACGGCTCCACGAACCAGTGGCCGCTGCTGGCGATGGCGGCTGCCGAGGACAACATGGCGATCAAGACGCCGGCGTTCGTCCGCACCGAGGCGCCGTACTTCATGGCCTACACGCGCCACACCGCGCTCGACAGCTACAACGGCGGCTGGGGTTACACCGGTCCGAGCGACGCCTACGTCAACCACGTCAAGACCGCGGCCGGCATGCTCTTCCACTACTTCGAGGGCGACTCCACCTCGCACCCCGAGGTCCAGGCGGCGCTCGGCTTCCTCTACCGCAACTGGGCGCTCAACAGCTACGGCTCCGGCGGCGCCTGGAACGTCGGCATCGGCAACAGCTACGCGATGTACGGGATCATGAAGGCGATGCGGAAGCCGCAGCCCAACATCCTCCGCATCACCGAGTACAACTACAACACCAACCAGCAGACCGCGAACAGCTTCGACTGGTACTACACGCCGCCGGGTCAGACCCAGGAAGGTCTCGCCACCGACCTCGTCAAGCGTCAGGCCGCCGACGGCTCGTGGTCGGACGCGATCGGCAACAACGCGCAGAGCGGCGCGTTCGCGACCGGCTGGGACATCCTCATCCTGTCGAAGGGCGTCACCACGATCCCGCCGGTCGCCGCGATCGGCAACTGCGGTTACACCTGGAACCCGAACCAGAGCGTCACGCTGGACGGTAGCCCGTCGACCCACCCCGATCTCAACCGCAAGATCGTCAAGTGGGAATGGGACTTCAACTACACCGGCGGCGTCTTCGACATCGACGCGAGCGGCATGTACGGCCTCAAGCCCGCGGGCTACGCCGCCACCGGGACCTACCCGGTCGCGCTCCGCGTCACCGACGACAACCCGGTCGCGCTCGGCGGTCCGCAGTCGTCGATCATCAGCTGCAACATCATCATCCAGCCGCCGAACAACTGCCCGCACCCGTCGGCGGGCGGTCCCTACCTGGCGAGCCGCAACGTCGCGTTCAACCTCGACGCGACCAGCAGCTTCGACCCCGATCCGGTCGACTCGCTCACCTACTCGTGGGACCTCAACAACGACGGCGTGTTCGGCGACGCGGTCGGCGCCCAGCCGTCCGCGACGTTCGCCAACTACGGCACGTTCACCATCGCGGTGAAGGTCACCGACGCGGGCGCCAACGGCCTCACGGCTCCCTGCGCGAAGGTCGCGTACACGACGGTCGAGGTCGGCAACCACGCGCCGGTCGCCGATCCGGGCGGCCCGTACATCAACGCGCCCGGCACCTTCACGCTCAACGGCACCCACTCGAGCGATCCCGACGGCGACACGTTCACCTACGGGTGGGACCTCGACAACAACGGCACGTTCACCGACAGCGCGCTGCCGCAGCCGTCGTTCACCATCCCGGCCGCGGCCGCCAACGGCACCGTCTACACCGTCTGCCTCAAGGTCACCGACGCGTTCGGGCTCGCGAGCACCGCCAAGTGCGCCTCGGTCACCGTCCGCCGGCAGAACACCGCGCCGTCGTGTCCGGTGGCGCAGCCCGCGGTCGTCGCCCAGTGCACGACCGCCGGCGTCACCGTCACCCTCGATGGCAGCCAGTCGTCCGACGCCGACGGCGACCCGCTGACCTACGTCTGGACCACCACCTGCCCGAACGCGTCGATCGGCACGCCCAACCAGGCGCAGACCACGATGCGGTTCTCGAGCGCGCTCACCCCGGGCTGCACGGCCACCCTCACGCTCAGCGACGGCGCGGCGACCACGCCGTGCCAGCGACCGATCAACATCGTCGACGACGTGCTGCCGACGTTCGTCAACGCGCCCGGCAACAAGACGGTCGAGTGCAACGCCGCCGCGGCCGGGTCGATCAACGCCTGGCTCGCCAGCGCGACCGCCACCGATGCGTGCAGCACCCCCGGCCTGAGCAATGACTTCGTCGCGGTCGCCAACGGCTGCGGCGGCGCCACCGGCACCGCTCACGTCACCTGGACCGCGACCGACGTGGCCGGCAACCACAGCCAGACCAGCGCGAACCTGTCGGTGGTCGACACCACCGCGCCGTCGGTGACCTGTCCGGCCCCGCTGACGGTCGAGTGCACCGACCCGATGACGAACGTGCTGCTGTCGCCGTCCGCCACCGACGCCTGCTTCGGCGCGCTGGCGCCGAACGGCCCCACCAGCGCGAACTACGCGATCGGCACCACCCCGGTCACGTTCACGTCGACGGATAGCTGCAACAACACCGCCTCGTGCACGACCTCGGTGACCGTCAAGGACACCACCGCGCCGGACATCACCTGCCCGCAGAACCAGACGATCGAGTGCAACGCCGACCACAGCGCCACCGGCGTCGTGGTCGCCAACGCCAGCGCGACCGACCGCTGCGGCGCCGCGACGGTGACCAGCGACAAGATCGCCAGCGGCACCTACGCGCTCGGCGCCACGACGGTCACCCAGACCGCCACCGACGGCCAGGCCAACGCGGCGGCCTGCCACAGCACGGTCAACGTCGTCGACACGACGCCGCCGGCGCTGGCCTGCCCGGCCGACGTGACGGTCGAGTGCAACGCGCCGGGCGGCGCCACCGACGTCGACGCCGGCCACGCGGCCGCGACCGAGGTCTGCACCGGGGCGACGGTCACCGATCCCCCGGTCGGGACGTACGCGCTCGGCGTCAACCACGCGACCCACACGGCGGTCGACGGCGCCGGCAACGCGTCGAGCTGCAGCAACCTGGTCACCGTCCGCGACACCACCAACCCGACGATCAGTTGCCCGGCGAACCAGACGATCGAGTGCAACGCGCCGGGCGGCGCCACCGACGTGAACGTGGCGGACGCGACCTCGACCGACGCGTGCGGCGTGCCCGCCGTGAGCAGCGACAAGGCGGCGAACGGCACCTACGCGCTCGGCACGACGAAGGTGACCCAGGTCTCCGCCGACGGCGCCGGCAACACCGCGACCTGCGACAGCTCCGTCGAGGTCGTCGACACCACGGCGCCGACGCTGACGTGCCCGGCCAACCTGACGGTCGAGTGCAACGCGCCGGGCGGCGCCACCGGCGTCGACGCCGGCCACGCGAGCGCGACCGATGTCTGCTCGGCGGTGACCATCACCGACGCGCCGATCGGCACGTACGCGCTCGGCGCGAACGCGGCCTCGCACTCGGCGGTCGACGCCTACGGCAACACGACGAGCTGCAGCAACGTGGTCACCGTCGTCGACACCAAGGGGCCGGTCTTCGACGCCGCCTCGCTCGCCACGCGCACGGTCACCGGCTCGTGCGCGGCCGATCCGGTGAGCTTCCCGCTGCCGACCGCGACCGACGGCTGCCAGGCGGCCACGGTCACCTGTGCCCCGCTGCCGGGCAACAGCGTCGGCACCAACACCGTGACGTGCACGGCGACCGATGCGTCGGGCAACAAGACCACCGCGAACCTCACCGTCAACGTCCTCGCCCCCTACCGCGTCGCGATCACCTCGCTCGCCGACGACAACGTGGCCGACGATCCCGCGACCGACGCCGACGTCTCGAACCTGTTCAAGACGGGCACCAACCTGCCGCACTACGTGAGGGTCTACAACTGCAGCGGCGCCGACGTGACCGGCACCGCCCACCTGCGGCTGACGCTGCGCATGACGGTCACCCTGCGTTCGGGCGTGGGCGCGGCGGGCGACGTGTCGATCGTCCCGGAGTCGTCGACGACCCCGGACGCCGGCGACGTGATGGCCTACAACTCCGGCTACTTCAAGTACACGCTGGCGACGAACCTCAACGACTACCCGTCGGGGACGGTCAACAACTCCACGTACTTCAATACCCTGATGGTCGCGACGGAGAACTCGTCGCCCGGTGTGTGGGTCGGGCGAGAGGATGCTCGCCTGGAGAGCAAGTAGCGGTCAGCGTCGCGGGGCCCGGGCGGCAGGTGAGCTCCGCGTCGCGGCGCTCCTCGGCTCGCCATGAAGGCGAGACGCCCGACGCCGTGAACCGGTGTCGGGTGTCCTGGCGGTTGTTCCACGCCGTGCGAGGTTTCTGTCCATGTCGCGCTCGAAGATCGCCGCCATCGTCCTCGCCGCCGCCGTCGCCATCGCCGGGCTCGCGTTCTCCATGGGGCATCCGGGGTCGTCGTCGCACCCCACGGGGACGGCCGCTCCGAAGGCCCCCGCGGCAGGCACCGCCGAGCGACCGCTCTTGCCGGTGACGCGCCCGACGCTGCCGCCGGCGCCCAGCCCGCCTCCCGTGCGTGTGCCGCCGCCGCCGGTCACCGCGAAGGGCGTCGCCATCGGCCGCGGCCAGACGATCGCGACCATCAACGGTGTCGCGATCACGGGCGCCGACCTCGTCGCGTTCCGCGCCAAGGACGGCGACAGCCTCCACATGTCGCCGGAGATGTACGACTTCCTGGCCCAGCGCGCGATCGAGCGCGAGGTCACGCTCCAGGCGGCGCGGGCGCGGAACCTCGAGCTGAGCGCGGCCGACGAGGCCCAGGTGGCGCAGGCGCGCGCGAACGCCGCCGCGCGTGGCGAGACCGACCCGGCGCGTCTGGCCTTCGAGGAGAAGGAGGCGCGGGCCCAGTTGCTCCTCGAGGCGCTCGCCAGGGCCGAGGGGGCGCCCCCGGCGATGCCGGACGACGCGGCGGTCGACGCGTACCTGAAGGACCACGCGTCCGAGCTCGGCCCGCTGCCGTCCGATCCGCAGGCGGTGCAGCAGCTACGGATCTCCATCCGCCAGAAGCTGTACGAGGAGATGGCGAACGCGCACGAGGAGAGCGTCCGCGCGCTGCTGGCCCGCCTGGAGGCCGAGGCTCACATCAGCTTCTGACGCTGATTGACGTGGTCCGTTCAGGGCTCTGGAGTGGGCGAGTCTGATTCGGGCGCTGGTGGGGCGAACTCGAATGATAGTCTGTAATACTGCCGGGGTGTGAGTATCTCGCTGACCGAGTCCGAGAACTGACGATCAAGGGACGCCAGCGCCGTGGGCTCCAGGACCGGGTCACCGATCGAAGGGGGTGGGGCGGCCGCCAGGAGGACCCGCCGGCCGTCCTCGTGCGTGCGCCAGGCCCTGCGGATCCGCGCTTCCTGGTCGGCCGTGGCCTCGGTCACGGTCAGCAGGCGCCGAAGGATCGGCGAGCTGTCGTCCTGGGCAGGGTCCCGCGACGGCAAGCCAGCAGAATAGCTCAGGTATGTGGCCGGCCGGTACGGCATCACGCGCCCCTCGCCGCCCGGGGACTGGCGGATGGGGGCGACCCGCTCGGGCAACGAGGGGGCGACCTCCGTCGGGGCGGCCGGCGCGGCGTCGGGCGCCGGCGCGCGCCGGTCGGCGTCGCGAGGGACGGCCGCGCTTCCCTTCGTAAGTTCACGGATCGAAAGGGCGCCGAGCCCGACGACGGCGACCCCGATGATGGCGATCACCCACGATTTGCTGCGGCTCATGCGTGGCTCACGTTAGCGTTGGCGGGATCGGGCGGCAATGCCGCCGCTGCCAGCATTGGCGGGGGCTGACGCGATGCGTTGCCAGGGCGGCAGGCACCCGCGAGCCAGGCCCGCGAGCCGGTGGGGACGCGCCTTCATCGAGCGAATACCTCAAATGAACACTGACCATCTAAGGCCCTTTCTGCGGTAGTGTTAGCTCGCGATCAAAAAACATGTGTGATTGACCAGTTTACGCTTGTGTAAAATTACTCGATGGCGCAGGGTGCTCATCGGCACGAAACCGTACTGCCCAATCCAACAATCTTTGGAGTTGATTTCATGAAGATTTCGCGCATCGGCCTCGCCCTCATCGCCGGCACGCTCTCGATCGCCTCCGTCGCCATCGCCGGCGACGAGTCCAACAACGTGGAGATCAACGCCACGGTGGCGGACACGTGCACCATCAGCGGCGGCACCCTGAGCTTCCCGGACTACAACACCCTCGACCCCGACGACGACCTCGGCGACGTGACCCTGCAGGTGCGCTGCACGTCCGGCGCGGTGAGCACGATCAGCCTCGACCAGGGCCTGCATGACACCGCCGGGACGCCCGACGCGCCCCAGCGGCTCCTCGATGATGGCGCCGGCCACAGCCTGTCGTACGACCTCTTCTCGGATGCGGGTCGCAGCACCGAGTGGTCCGTCAACGGCAACGCCGTCGCCTACAACGCCGTCAACTCGCAGCCGACGGACGAGACGATCTACGGCTCGATCACGGCGGGCCAGGACGTCCCGAAGGGCGTTTACACCGACACCGTGATCGCCACGGTCAGCTTCTAGGCTGTCCTGGGCCATGCGCGTCCATCTGCTCGTCCTCGTCGCGTGCCTGCTGGCGACTGCCGGCACGGCGCGCGCCACGGAGTTCCAGGTCCAGCCCACCCGCATCGACCTCGCCGGCAAGCAGCAGGTCGGTTCGGTGACGGTCACGAACCGCGGCAACGAGCCGGTCCGGCTCGAGGTCTCGGCGATGAGCTGGAGCGAGGACGAGAACGGGAAGATGACCCTGGTCCCGACGAAGGACCTGATCATCTTCCCGACGCTGCTCACGATCGCGGCCGGTGCCGACCGCGAGGTGCGGGTCGCGACGACGGTGAAGCGGGGCGGGCGCGAGGTCGCCTACCGGATCATCGTCGCCGAGCTGGCGCCGCTCGCAGCCCCGGGGGCGAGCGGGGCGGGGCACGTCACCATGCTCACCAAGATGTCCATCCCGGTGTTCCTGCCGCCGACGAAGGAGACGGTCAACGGGTCCGTCTCCGCGGCGTTGGCGGCGGATGGGCTGGCGCTCGACATCCGCAACAGCGGCTCGGTCCACGTCCGGGTCACCAAGCTGCGGGTCGTCGGCGAGGGCCCGTCCGGCGTCGTCTTCGATCAGAGCCTGACGGGCTGGTACGTGCTGGCCGGCGGCCGGCGTCACTACGCGCTGCCGGTCACCGCCGCCGACAAGGCCAAGCTGTCCCGGATCCGGGTCGAGGCGGTCACCGACCGCGCGACCTGGACGACCGCGGTCGAGCTGCCCGCTGCGAGCGCCGCACCGTAGTTCATGGTCGCCCGGTCCGTCGCCATCGCGGGGGTCATCGCGCTGGCGGCCGTGCTCGCGCGCGAAGCACGGGCACAGGATGCGAGCGTCGATGAAGGCCGTCCGGCGATCCTGACGCTGGTGGTCAACGAGGTCGAGCGCGGCGAGTCGCTCGTGATCATCACCGACGACGACGTCTTCGTGGCCGACGAGGGCCTCCGGCACGCGGGCGTCGCCATCGACGGCGCTCGCACCGTGCCGCTCAACGACGTGACCCTGGTCTCCTTGCGGTCGCTCGGCATCGCCTTCACGCCCGACGAGGCCGGGATGAGCCTTCGGCTCACGGTGCCGGCGGCCCGCCTGGGCACCACCGCGGTCGATCTCGGCGGCCGCCGCGCGCCCGAGGGCATCATCTACCAGGACCGCACCAGCGCGTACTTCAACTACGCCTTCAACGGCTCCACGACGGCCGATGTCGACCATCCGAGCACCGACGGCTCCGCCTACTTCGAGGCCGGCATGCGCGTCGGTGGCGCCCTGCTGACCAGCACCGCGACCGTCCCGCTCGACCGCGCCCCCGTCCGCGGTCCCAGCTACCTGCGCTGGGACGACCGCGAGGACCTCCGCACGGTCACCCTCGGCGACCACATCGCGAACCTCGGCGGCCTCGGCGGCAGCGCGTTCGTGGGTGGCTTCCAGATCGCGCGCTCGTTCGACCTCGATCCCTACCTCGCGACCGCGCCGACGCTCGACCTCCGCGGCGATGTGCTGGTGCCCTCGACCGCCGAGATCTACGTCGACGGCGCCCTGGTGCGGAAGGTCGAGCTGCCGCCTGGCGCCTACGATCTGCGCAACCTGCCGGTGACCGTCGGCGCCAACCAGGCCCGCGTCGTCCTCCGTGACCCGCTCGGACGCAGCCAGGAGCTGACCAGCAACTTCTACCTGCCGTCGCAGATGCTGCGGCGGGGCCTGAGCGACTACGCGGTGTCGCTCGGCTTCCGCCGCGAGGATCTGAACACCGCCAGCTTCTCGTACGGCGAGCTGATCGGCCTCGGGCGCTACCGCCGCGCGCTGTCGTCCTCGCTCACCGCCGGTGTGCACGGCGAGGCGTCGCTGTCGCTGGCGTCGGGTGGTGCCGGGGTGACCACCAGCACGCCGCTGGGCCAGCTCGAGCTGGAGCTGGCCGGCAGCGTCGACCGCGAGCTGCCCGGCGTGGCGGCCAGCCTGGCGTGGGCCTACCTGGGGCAGCGCGGCGGTGGTGCGGTGGCCGTGCGTGCGATGAGCGCACACTACGCGACGCTCTCGCTCGACAGCCTCGCGGATCGCGCGCTGGTCGAGACGCAGCTCACCGCGAATCGCCAGGTCTGGCGGCGCGTCCACAGCGGGGTGGAGCTCCGCGGCGCGCTTCGCCGCGACGGGGGCTGGTCGGCGGCCGCGAGCGCGACCTCGTCGGTGCCGATCGCGCGGGGCGTGCTCCTGTCGCTGACGGCGGGCGTCGACCAGGACGACGTCTCCCGGCCGGCGGTGCAGGCGACGGCGTCGCTGTCGTTCGGGCTGGGCAAGCGCACCCGCGCCGGGCTCAGCCACGAGCAGCACGACGAGGAGTACCGGGACCGCGTCTCGCTGCAGCGCAACCTCCCGTACGACGGCGGGATCGCGTACCGGATCAACGCCGTGAGCGGTGACGATGCGTCGGTGCGCGGCGAGGTCGAGGGCGTGTCGCGCTACGGGCGCGCCCGGCTCGGCTACCAGCAGAACGAGAGCGGCGGCATGGTCGACGCCTCGGTGGCGGGCGGCCTGGTCGCGATCGGCGGCCGCGTGCTGGCGACGCGCCCGGTCGATGGCAGCTTCGTGATGGTGCGGGTGCCCGAGGCCGAGGGTGTCCGCGTCTACGTCGACAACAAGCTCGCGGGGCGTACGGACGGGAACGGAGACCTGCTAGTCTCGAACGTGCTCGCCAACTACGGCAGCCGGGTCGCGATCGAGCCGGACGACCTCCCGCAGGAGCGGCCGCCGGCTCGCACCTGGATGCTGCTCGCACCGCCCGAGGGCGGCGGCGCGGTGGCCGAGTTCCCGGCGCCGCGGCTGCGGCTGGTGCGCGGCCGGGTCGAGGTGGGCCGCGCGGGGGCCGTCGTGAAGCCGGCGTACGGAGAGATCGTGCTCGACGCGCGCGAGGGCGGCGAGGGCGGCGACGGCGGTGACGGCGGTGACGGCGAGGCCGGC
The DNA here is from genome assembly GCA_035546475.1 of Kofleriaceae bacterium. GTDB lineage: Bacteria > Myxococcota_A > Polyangia > Haliangiales > Haliangiaceae > UBA2376. The sequence continues at coordinate 7,920 of DASZXE010000002.1, read as the reverse complement.
CGCTCGGAGCTCGGTGCGAACGGTGACTTCGAGTTCAGCACGCTGTCGGCCGGCACCTACGCGGCGTCGGTGCGATGGAACGGCGGCGCGTGCAAGCTCACGCTCGTGGTGCCGGACTCCTCGGAGCTCATCACCAGCCTCGGGGTGCAGCTCTGCGCCGCGTCGGCGCCGATCGGCGGCCCGCCGGCCGTGGCGAAGGCCGACGCCGAGGACAGGTGCCCGGGTGGCAACGGCGACCGCGCGGACGGGGGCTGCGCGGCGGACGCGAGCCACGCGCGGGGTGCGGCTCCGAGGCCCGTGGTGAGGCCGGCTCCGACGGCGGCTCCGGCTCCGGCTCCCACGCCGATCCTGGCTCCGGCCCTGGCTCCGATCCCGGCCCCGACCCCGGCTCCGGCTCCGACCCTGGCTCCGGCTCCGGCTCCGACGACGCAGGTCGCGAGCGCTGGTCATGACAGTGACGGTGACGGCGTGGTCGACGGCGCGGACCGGTGTGTCCACGACGCCGAGACGGTCAACCAGGTCGAGGATGACGACGGCTGCCCCGACTCGATCCTCCACGTCGTGTTCGACGGCGCCCGCGTGCGCCACGCCAGCCACGCCGAGCTCGACCAGCTCGCCGCCTCGCTCAGGTCGCGCGGCGTGAAGCTCCGCGTCGAGGGCCACACCGCCGACGCGGACGAGGCCGGCAACCAGAAGCGCGCCGACTCGGTCGTGGCGTACCTGGTCAGGAAGGGCGTGCCGGCCGATCGGATGACGGCCGTCGGCTTCGCCCCGGGTGGTCCGGACGGGATCGTCCTGGTGGTCGTGGCCGCGCCGACCCCGAGCCCCGCCTCGCCGACCGCGGTGCCGACCGCGGTGCCGACGACGATCGCGCCGCCGACGACGACCGCGCCGACGACGACCGCGCCGACGACCGCACCGACGACCGCGCCGACGACCGCGCCGACGACCGCGCCGCCGACCGCGCCGACGACCGCGCCGTCTCCGCCGCCCCCCGCGCCGACCGCGGCTCCCACGCCGGCTCCGGCGCCGACGATGCTCCACGTCGTCTTCGACGGGGCCCGCGTCCGCCACGCCAGCTACGCCGAGCTCGACCAGCTCGCCGCCTCGCTCAGGTCGCGCCGCGTGAAGCTCCGCGTCGAGGGCCACACCGCCGACACGGACGAGGCCGGCAACCAGAAGCGCGCCGACTCGGTCGTGAAGTACCTGGCCAGGAAGGGCGTGCCGGCCGACAGGATGAAGGCCGTCGGCTTCGCGGCGGGCGGTCCTGACGGCGTCGCCGTCGTGATCGAGGCCGCGCCATGAACGCGCGCCTGCTCGCCGTCATGGCGGCGATCGGCCTCGCGGCGGTCGCGCCCGCGGAGGCGACCGCCGGCTCGTGCACCGTGACCACGGTGGCGCCGGTCACCTTCGGCACCTACGACATCTTCGACTCGGCGCCGGTGCTGTCGACCGGCTCGATCGTCTTCGAGTGTTCGGACCTGGCGCCGAGCGACACGGTGCGCATCGACCTCGACGGCGGCAACGCCCACCGACTCTTCCCCCGCGCCATGATCCAGGGCGCGTTCCAGCTCGCGTACAACCTCTACCTCGACGCCGCGCACCGCCTGATCTGGGGCGACGGCACCGGCGGCTCGACGACGTACGGCCCGGTCCACCCCAGGAACGGCGTCAACACCGTCTACCTCTACGGCAAGATCCCCCCCGGCCAGGACGTCGGCGCGGGCGTGTACACCGACACGGTCACCGTCACCGTGATGTTCTGAGCAGCGCTTCGACCGCGGGCTCGCGGCGCGGTGACGGCGTCAGAACACGATGGTGGCGACGATGTGGTCGGTGTAGACCCCGAGGGGGACGAGCTGGTTCGCGGTGATGCGGCCGTACACGGACTGGTCGATCGGGTCGGAGGTCGCGGCGGTGTAGGCCTTGCCGGTGCCGGCGCTGTTGCCCCAGACGGTGGCGCGCGCGGCGTCCGAGTACAGCGTGTACGAGAGAAAGCCGGTGCCGCCGTCGCTGAGGCGGCGCAGCGGCGCGTCGTCGGACGAGCCGGCAGCCGGGTTGGCGCCCTGGTCGAGGGTGATGGTGGCGCTCGCCCCGGCGGTGCAGGCCACGGTGACCGCGGTCGAGGCGTCGACGTCCGCACCGTGGGCGACATCGTAGGCGCCGAACGCGAGGGTGCCGCCGGTGATGGCGCAGCTATCCTCGACGGTGGCGCTGACGGTGAGGTCGCCGGAGGCGGACCCGGCGCGCGCGGGCGCCGCCAGGGCCGAGACGACGAACGAAGCGAGCAGCGCGGTGCGGGCCGTGATCAACCTGAGCTCTCCGTCGGGCGCGGTGGAGAAGCGCCCGTGTGGATCAGGGAGTCGACCGTCCGTCAGCGCCTGACAGTGATGGCTCGGTTAGCCAGCGCGTGCGCGTCCGCCGGCGCTGGTGGCGGGGCGAGAGGTGTGGTGCGATCGGGCGCATGACGGCCCTGCGCGTGCTCGCGGTGATCGTGATGGGCGGAGCGGCGGCGTGCGGCGGCTCCGACGAGCGGCTGCCCGACGCGGCGGTCGACGCGCCGGCGGCGATCGATGCGCCGGCCGCGATCGATGCGGCGACCGACGCGGCGATCGACGCGCTGCCCGGCGGCGCCGTCACGTTCCGGCTGTCGTACGAGAGCGACGTGCCGGACTCGATCTTCGTGCAGACGGGGACCGAGGCGGGCGGGCAGGCGTGGCTGACCGTGCGGGCGGCGGCCGACCAGGCGCCGCTCGACATCCTCGACGACTGCGCGGTCTGCAACTGCGACTCGTGCGAGCCGTGCCCGAGCTGCGGCGAGGGGCTGCCGGTGGTGACGGAGCTTCCGCGCGGCGACCACCTCGACTGGGAGTGGCCTGGCACCGTGTTCGCGGCGTCGACCTGCGCGGGCACCGGCGGCGCCTGCGAGCGCGCCGACCCGGTGCCGGCCGGTTCGTACGTCGCGCACTTCTGCTGGTCGTCGACGTCCGACGGCGTCGGGCCCGGCCACCACGTCGGCGCGCTCACCTGCGCCGACGAGCCGTTCACGCTGCCGCTCACCGGCGCGCCGCCGGCGCCGGTCGAGCACCACGAGTGCGCCTGCGGCTAGGAGTCGGGCTCCTGGCCTCGCGACGCGGCCGTGGGCGGGAGGCGCTCGTCGACGCGGAGCCAGCGCAGCAGGACGAGCGACGGCAGGACCGCGATCGTGGTGGCGATCCAGAGCGTGCTCCAGCCGGCGCGGGCGGCGACCGCGGCGCCGACGTAGCCGAACAGGCGCGCCGCGAGCGACGACAGGCTGGTGAGCAGCGCGTACTGCGTCGCGCTCACCGCGGGATCGCAGAGCGAGAGCAGGTAGGCGACGAACGCGGTGGTGGCGACCTGGCTGGCGAGGTTGTCGACGAGCACCGCGGCGACCAGCGCGGGCTGCGACGGGCCGGTCCACGCGAGCGCCGCCCACGCGAGGTTGGTGAGCGCGCCGGCGGCGCCGAACCAGAGCAGGCTGCGGCGGAGGCCGACGCGCGGGATGAGCCAGCCGCCGAGCACGCCGCCGGCGACCACGCCGCCGAAGCCGAGGAGCTGGTAGTCGTCGGCGATCGCCGCGAAGTCGAAGCCGACGTGCTTCAGGAACGGGACCATGAGCGGGAACGCGACCTGCTCGCCGAAGCGATAGATGGCGACGAACGCGACGACGACGACGATGCCGCGGCGGCGCAGCAGCGCGGCGACCGGCCGCCCGAGCGCGTCCGCGAAGGTCGCCGGCCGGTCGGGCGGCGACGCCGGCTCGTCGGCGAGGAGGGTGCCGAGCACGCCGACGAGCATCAGCGCCGCGCAGCCGCCGTAGATGAGCCGCCACGGCAGGTGGCCGGCGAGGTGGAGCGACGCGGCGCCGGTCGCCAGCATCGCCGCGCGGTAGCCGCCGACCGACAGCGCGCTGCCGGCGGCGCGCTCGTCGGGGCGCAGGCTGTCGGCGGTGAACGCGTTGACGACGATGTCCTGCGACGCCGACAGGAAGGCGACCAGCACCGCGAGCCCGGCGAGCGCGCCGGGGGCGCCGCGCGGCTCGACCGCGCCCATCGCGGCGATCGCGCCGGCGAGCGCGAGCTGGAAGACGAGCAGCCAGCCGCGGCGCCGGCCGAGGAACGGCAGCCGGTAGCGATCGAGCAGCGGCGCCCACAGCCACTTGAGCTGGTAGGGCAGGGCGACCAGCGCGAACAGGCCGATCGTCGTCAGGTCGACCTTCGCGTGGGTCATCCACGCCGACAGCGTCTGGCCGGTCAGCAGGAACGGCACGCCCGACGAGAAGCCGAGCAGCGTCAGCACCCAGACGCGCCGCGAGCGGAACGGGTGCGGCGCGCCCGCGCCGGCCGCGGCGGCCCGCGCGTCGTCGTTCGGGCCTCGAGGCTGTGAGCCGTCGTCGGCCACGCGCGCTAGCGATCGGCCTCGCCGGCGCGGGCCCGTCGGCGGCGAGGTTGCAGGGAACCAGCGGGCTGCACGGCCGCTAGTCGTCGAGCTCGTCGGAGGCGGCGAGGTCGACCATGAGCTCGCTCGCGAGGGCCTCGAGGTCCGCGCGCACCAGCGCGAGCGAGTGCTCGGCGGGGATGCGGAGGACGGCGCGGGCGGTGAACAGCGCCTCGCCCGACATCGGCGCGCTGGTGACCTCCGACTCGAGCTCCTCGACGTTGACGCCGCGGGCGGCGAGCACCCGCGCGACGTCGCGGACGATGCCGACCCGGTCGTCGCCGGTCAGCTCGAGGAAGGCGGTGTGCGTCGACGGCACGTCGGCCGCGTCGCCGGCGGCGTGGATGGTGACCGCGAGGCCGTGGGCGTCGAGCGCCTTCAGCGCGGACAGCAACGTGCCGGTCGCGTCGGGGGCGATGGTGACGAGCAGGATGCCGGCGAACTGCCCGGCCAGCCGCGCCATGTGGCTGGCCTCCCAGTTGCCACCCGCGGCCGAGATCTGGGCGGCCAGCGCCTCGACGAGGCCGGTGCGGTCGGGCCCGACGACGGTGAGCACGAGGGAGTCGCGCATGCGTGGATCGTCGCACGATCGCGCGGCGCCGGCACGCGCGCGGCCGCCGGATCGATCCGCGTGGCGGGCCGGGCGCGGGCGGCGCGGTCAGCGCGGCGCGAGGTAGCCGTCGGAGGTGAGCAGCTCGGCGGTCAGCACCGCGCCGCCGGCCGCGCCGCGCACCGTGTTGTGCGACAGCGCGACGAACCGCCAGTCGAACAGCGGATCGGGGCGCAGGCGGCCGATCGTGATCGCCATGCCGCGGCCCGCGTCGCGGTCGAGGCGCGTCTGCGGCCGATCGTCGTGCTCGTCGTAGTGGAGGAACGGCGTCGGCGCCGACGGCAGGCCGAGCGCCTGCGGTCGGCCGGTGAAGTCGCGCCACGCCGCCAGGATCGCCTCGCGGCTCGGCTTGTGCTCGAACGCGACCGACACCGCCGCCAGGTGGCCGTCGGCGACCGGCACCCGCAGGCACTGCGCGCCGATCGTCGGCCCCGCCGCGTTCGCGATCCGCCCGTCGACGACCGAGCCCCAGATCTTCAGCGGCTCCTGCTCGCTCTTCTCTTCCTCGCCCTTGATGAACGGGATCACGTTGTCGTTCATCTCCGGCCAGCTCGCGAACGTCTTGCCGGCGCCCGACAGCGCCTGGTAGGTGCAGACCGCGATCTTCGTCGGGCCGAAGCCGCGCAGCGGATGGATCGCCGGCACGTAGCTCTGGATCGAGCAGTTCGGCTTGGCGGTGACGAAGCCGCGCCGGGTGCCGAGCCGCCGGCGCTGCGCCTCGATCACGGCCGCGTGATCGGCGTTGAGCTCGGGGACGATCACCGGCACGTCGGGCGTCCACCGGTGGGCGGAGTTGTTCGACACGACCGGCGTCTCGGCGCGGGCGTAGTCCTCCTCGAGCCTGGCGGTGACGTCCTTGGGCAGGTCGACCGCGCAGCAGACGAAGTCGACCTGCTCGGCGATGCGGCCGATCGCCGACGCGTCGTCGACGACCATGGCGGCGGCGGCGCCCGGCACCTCGGTCGCCAGCGTCCAGCGGCCGGCGACCGCCTCCGCGTACGGCTTGCCGGCGGAGCTGGGGCTGGCCGCCACCACCGCGAGCTCGAACCACGGATGGTCGGCGAGCAGCGAGACGAAGCGCTGGCCGACCATGCCGGTCGCGCCGAGCACACCCACCTTGAGCTTCTTCGTGGTCATCGCGCGCGCAGACTAGCATCCGCCGCCGGCCCGCGCCTGCGGTACCTTCGGCAGGTGCGCGTGCTGCTCGCCGATCCGCCGCAGATGTTCCTCGCCGGGGACGGGCTGACGCGCCACGTGCAGCCGCTCGGGCTCGGCTACCTGGGCGCGGTGCTGGCGGCCGACCACGACGTCCGCTTCCTCCTGCCCGACCTGCGCGCCTACCGCGGGACCGATCCGTGGGGCGAGCTGGCCCGCGCGATCGAGGCGGAGGCGCCCGACCTGCTCGGCATCACCGCGGTCACCGCGACGTACCCGGCGGCGGCCCGGCTCGCCGCGGTCGCCCGCGCGGTGCGGCCGGAGCTCACGATCGTCCTCGGCGGCACCCACGCGTCGGCCGATCCGCGCGGCGCGCTGCGCGGCGCGCCGGCGGTCGACTTCGTCGTGCAGGGCGAGGGCGAGCGCACGCTGCTCGCGATGGCGAACGGCGCCGAGCCGCGCGGCCTGCCCGGGGTCGCCTGGCGCCGCGACGACGGCGAGCTCGAGGTCAACCGCCCCGACCTGATCGAGGACCTCGACGCGCTGCCGTTCCCGCTGCGCCACCCGCGCCACATCGTCTGGAACGACGACATCCACCCGGCGTTCTTCCAGGCGCTCATCACGCTGCGCGGCTGTCCGTACCGCTGCATCTACTGCGCGGTGCCGCTCAGCGTCGACCGCAAGACCCGCTACCGGTCCGCCGCCAACGTGCTCGACGAGATCGCCAGCCTGCGCCGCGACCACGACGTGCCGGGGCTGTTCTTCCACGACAGCGTCTTCTCGCTCCACCGCGATCGCACGCTCGCGATCTGCCGCGGCATGACCGAGCGCGGCCTCGTGCGGCCGTTCACCTGCCAGACCCGGACCGACCGCGTCGACGGCGAGCTGCTCGACGTCATGGCCGCCGCCGGCTGCGAGCACGTCTTCTTCGGCATCGAGTCGGGCGACCTCGAGTCGTTGCGCCGCATCCGCAAGAAGGTGCCGCTCGAGTCGATCCGCGCCGCGGTCGAGCTGGTGCGCGCGCGCGGCATCCGCTGCTCCGGCTTCTTCATGGTCGGCTTCCCGTGGGAGGACGAGGCGACGATCGAGCGCACGGCCGACTTCGCGACGTCGCTCGGGCTCGACGGCGTCTCGCTGTTCTCGGCGACGCCGCTGCCGGGCACCGAGCTGTGGAGCCTGGCCGGCGGCGGCCACCTGCCGGACTCGATCGACTTCCGCACGCCGCAGGTGAACCTGACCCAGCTCTCCGACGAGGCGTACGCCGCGATCTACGCCCGCGTGAAGGCGCGCATCGACCAGCACAACCTGGACGCGATGATGCGGCGCGCGCGGGCGATGCTCGATCCGGCGGCGGTCACCTGGTGGGACGCCATCCCCGGCGACAGCTCGCTGGTGACGCTGCGCAAGCGGCCGTCCTGACGGCGTCACGCCCGGGCGATGCGCTCGAGGAAGCTGGTCTTCAGGAGCTTCTCGCCATGGCCGGGGAAGAAGGCGAGGGCGGAGTCGCCGACGATGCGGACCACCTCGCCGTGACCCCAGGTCGCGTGGCGGACGAGGTCGCCCTTGCCGAGCGCGCCGGTGCCGCGCGTCCGCTCGATCTTGAGCGCGCGGCCGCGCTGGGCGCGCCGGCGGGCGAGCAGCTCGTCGGCGGCGGTCGGCGCCGCGACCGGCCCGGTGTCGCCGCGCGCGGCCTGCCG
>DASZXE010000001.1:0-2063 GCA_035546475.1 Kofleriaceae bacterium | reverse complement strand
CACCCGCGCCCCGGCGCCCGCGCCCGCCGCGTCCGCCGCCACGTCCGCCGCCACGTCCCCCGCCGCGTCCGCCTCGGCCGCCATCGCCGCCCGCATCTCCGGGATCCGCTTCCAGCCGGACGGCGACGACCAGACCGTCACCGTCACGCTCGACGGCCACGGCGCCAGCGCCGAGCTGGTCCGCGGCGGCCCCGGTCACACCGAGCTCCTCGTCCACGGCGCCACGCTGCCGGCCGACCAGGCCCGCACCCTCGACGCCACCCGCTTCGGCGGCCCGGTGAAGACCATCTCGTCGTACACCGACCCCGCGGGCACCGTCCGCGTCGCGATCGCCCACGACGGTCCGGCGCCCAGGCTGGACGTCGCGAGCGGCACCGTCCGCCTCCGGTTCGCCGGCACGCCGGCAGTCGCCGGCGTCACGACCCAGACGCTGCCGAGCCCGGTGGTCGGCGGCTTCGGCGCCACCTCGGCGCCGATCACCCAGACCACGGTCGCGCAGCTCAACCCGAACCGGAAGGTCTACCGGGGCGCGACGATCGACCTCGACTTCAAGGACGCCGACATCCACGACCTGCTGCGCACGCTGGCGACCGTCGGCCGCGTCAACATCGTCGTCCCCGACGAGGTCCGCGCGACGGTGACGGTGCAGCTCAAGCGGGTGCCGTGGGACCAGGCGCTCGAGGTCATCCTCGAGTCGAAGGGCCTCTGGTACCGCAAGGAGGGCAACCTCTACCGGATCGCCGACCGCAAGACGCTCGACGCCGAGGACGAGGCGAAGGCCGCCCGCATCAAGGCGATGGTCGAGCTCGAGCACCCGGAGCCGCAGGTCTACACGCTCAACTACGCGAGCGCGGCCGACCTCGCCGCCAAGCTCAACACGATGGGCATCCTGTCGCCGAAGGGCAAGATCGAGGTCGACGACCGCACCAACGCGCTCATCATCAACGACGTCCTCCGCAACCGGCAGGACGTGATCGACCTCGCCCACAAGCTCGACATCCAGACGCCGCAGATCTCGATCGAGGCGCGCATCGTCGAGGCGAGCAGCAACTTCTCGCGCGAGATCGGCATCCAGTGGGGCGGCCGCGCGCTGACCGGCGCCGCCGGCGGCAACGCGACCGGCCTGGTCTTCCCGTCGAGCATCGGCGTCACCGGTGGCGCCGACTCGACGCAGATCCCGTCGGGGGGCGTCGCCGCGCCGTCGGACTTCGCCGTCAACCTGCCGACCACGCTGACCGGCGGCGCGATCGGCCTGTCGCTCGGCTCGGTCGGCGGCAACTTCGACATCAACCTCCGCCTGACCGCGATGGAGCAGCAGGGTGTCGTGCGCATCATCTCGGCGCCGAAGGTGACCGTGCTGAACAACGTGGGCGCCCACATGGGCCAGGGCATCCGGGTGCCGGTGCAGACCACGTCGGCGCAGGGCACCCAGACCCAGTACATCGAGGCCAGCCTCGGGCTCGATGTCACGCCGTACGTCTCGCAGGCCGACTGCACGATCGTCATGGACGTGAAGCTGGCGAAGGACGAGTTCAACTTCGCGCGGGTCGGCGCCCGCGGCGACCCGACGATCGAGACGCGCACCGCCAACACCCGCCTGCTCGTCAACGACGGCGAGACGTCGGTCATGGGCGGCATCTACACGCGCAACACCGGCGTCACCTACAACAAGATCCCGCTGCTCGGCGACCTGCCGGTCTTCGGCTGGCTGTTCAAGAACCGGCTCGAGACCGACACCCGCGGCGAGCTCCTGATCTTCATCACGCCGAAGATCACCAACCGCGCCAACCTGCACTGCGGCGCGCAGTGATCGCCCGCCCGGCGAGGCGATAGCCGATGCCGATGCCGGTCTTCCTGGTCGGCTTCCCGGGTGCCGGCAAGTCGACCGCCGGCGCCCTGGCCGCCGCCGCGCTCGGCCGCGCGTTCGTCGACCTCGACGACGTGGTCGCCGCCGAGGCCGGCCGGCCGACCGCCGCGCTGGTCGCCGCCGACGAGCCCGACTTCCGCCGCCGCGAGGCCGCCGCGCTCGAGCGGGTGATCGCCGCCGGGACCGCCGGCGTGGT